>JAPKDK010000007.1 GCA_028872645.1 Verrucomicrobiota bacterium | reverse complement strand
GCGGCCATCAACACAGCGCTGGAAATGTTTGGTGAGGAGGAAATGGATCGCCACAAAGTGTTGGTGATTTTAACCGATGGTGAGGAACACGAGCCCGATGCGGTGAAGGCTGCGGAGTTGGCGGGCGCGCAGGGGATGAAAATTTTCACCGTTGGAATGGGCACTCCCGAGGGTGAATTGGTGCCGGTGCTCACTTGCCCGAGCTGCGATGAGCCGAATGTGCCGGACCGCAGCCGATGCCGCAAGTGCGAAGCGTACCTAACCGACTGGAGCACAACCCGCGAGTATCTGAAGGACGACGGGCAGCTCGTGCGCAGCAAGCTCAACGAGCCGATGTTGCAAGAATTGGCCACGGAAACCGGCGGGTTTTACCTGCGCCACACGGGCACGGGCTCGATGGATTGGCTTTACAAAAATGGGCTCGCGCCACTGCCAAAATCAGAGCACAATCCCACCACGGTGCGACGCCAAAAAGAACAGTTCCAATGGTTCCTCGGCGCGGGAGTGCTGCTGTTGTTGGCGGAATTGCTATGGCCGAAGGGTCGCCGCTCCGCCTCTAAAACCAACGCGGCCACGGCGGTGATGCTGGCACTTTGCCTGTTGCCGCTCAATGCGATAGCAGCGGACAAACCGAGCCTCAAAAAAGCGCGCGGTGAATATGCTGATGGCAATTTCGTGGAGGCGCAGGCTGAGTACGAAAAATTACTGACCCTTCGCCCCGGCGACCCGCCGTTGCTTTTCAATGCGGGCGCGGCGGCGTTTCAAGCGGAGAAATACCCTGATGCTGAGCGCCATTTTCGGTCGGCCCTGCGCACGCCGGATCTCACGCTGCAACAACGCGTTTTTTATAATCTGGGAAACACGCATTTTCGCTTGGGCGAGGTTCAACAGAAACCGAAGGACAAAATCCAAGTGTGGGAAGAATCCGCCCGCCACTACGAGGCAGCCGTGGGCCTCATTGCCAAGGATAAAGCCGCGCGGCGCAACCTCGCGTTTGTGCGCAGAATGATTTCTGAAGAAAAGCAGCGAATGGAACAACTCACCGACGAGCTGCCACTCGACGGAATCAATCGCTTCAAACAAAAAGACGAAATCGCGCTGCGGATTTATCCCCCCTCACAAGACGCCGTGCCGGAGGATCCGTACTGGCGGATGTTCGCACTGGATGATTACAAAGATGGCGTGGCAATGGTGTCCGATTCGTTGCGGAAACTTTCCACCCGCCGCACCGGTCCGTGGAAGAGCGCCCACGGCGGACGCGCGCCGGCGGGGCCAATGCTGCCCGGTGAATGGCGTTTCAAGTTTGAGCCGTTGTTCAGCGAATTCCTGCCAATCCCCGGGCCGTTTGCCACGGGCGAGGCGAAGGTAAACCAATGGCACTATAATAGAGAGGCGCTTCACGGACGCTTGGCGGAGGTGCCCAGCACAGCAGTAGAATATCGCGTGACCGATCCGGCGGATTGCATCGTGCTCGCGCCCGGCCCGGCGGATGCGGCGCTCATAAATCCCGCTGCAAAACCGGCCAGCGAATACCCCTTCACGACCCAGCAATTGCGCCTCAAAAATTCCGAGCGCCGCCAACTTCATCAAGCCGTGGAACGATTAGCCAATAACGAGCCGATTGATTTTGAAACGTTTAATGAACGCGTGATTGAATTCCTCCACAAAAATCATAAGTACACACGCGAGACACGCATCCCGAAGGATGGTGGCGGTGAGGATCCGGTGGTGCGTTGGCTCTTTAGCCGCGAGGATGGGCACTGCGAATATTTTGCGTACAGCCACGTGCTGCTGGCGCGCGCGGCAGGGTTCCCAGCCCGCATCGCGTGTGGTTTCCATGGTGGCAAGTGGGATGAAAAAGAAAAGTGTTGGGTGAGCAAGCAAAGCGAGGCCCACGCATGGGCGGAAATTTTTGATGGCACGCATTGGATTCGTGTGGACCCCACCCCGCCTGAGGAAGGCGAAGGTGAGGGTGAAGGCGGCGAAGGTGAACCACAGGAGAATCCTGAAGGTGGCGGCGAAGGGGAGCCCGACGAAAGCCCCGGCGAAGGGGAGCCGAAGGAAGAACCCGGCGAAGGGGGCAGGCCCGAAGAACAAAAAGAAAGCGAAGTGCCCTTTGAGATTCAGGAGACCTTGAGGCAAATCAAAGAAATGCTTGAAGCCATGAAGGGCGATGAAAAGCCCTTGGGCGCAGGCGAACTGGGCCGAATGCCCCGCCCACCGCGCCGCATTCGTAAGAATTGGTAATGCGCGGCTATATCCTCATTTTACTTTGCCTCGGCACGACCGTCCACGCGGCAACTCTCACCGCCACACTCAAACCTGGAACCATCAAACAGGGTGACAGTGCCGTACTCACGGTACGATGCGAGGGTTACGAACTGGCCACGGTGGATCCCGAGCGCACGCCCTCAGGAATGGGGTTTTCCTTTCGAGGACGCGAAAAGCAACTCACCTCAATAGACGGCGCGGACAAAGTATCCGTCACCTTCACGTACTTAGTTACCACCAGTAAACCTGGAGGGTATGTAGTGCCGGCCTTCACTGCCAAACTTCCCAACGGCGATCTGCTTCGCAGTGAGCCACTCACATTCATGGTGCTCGACCGCGATGGGGACGCTGTTGCCGGCAGACAACCCAACGGGTTTATCAAGGTGCAAATTGACCAGTCAAAAGTATTTCTCGGGCAGTCATTCTCGGTGACAATGGAATTGTTTGTGCTACGACTTTTGCCAAGCGACCTGCCTGTGCCGCAGCTCACCACACCGGGTTTTCGGTTTACGCGCAAGCGGCCGGAATTTTTTCGCACGCTGCGGCTGGAAAACGGAACGCGCTACGATGTGTTTGTGTTTAAAACCGGCGCGGTGGCTACCAAGGTGGGGAAACGCAACATCGTGTTTGAAACAGACGTGACCGTGCGGGATTCAAACGACTTCTTTGGTAAACGCAAACAAATTCATGTGGCGAGTAATCCAATCGCGATGGAAGTAGTTCCACTGCCCGCTGAGGGCCGACCCGCGAACTTCTCCGGTGCAGTCGGCAGCAACCTGCTATTCAAGGTGAAAGCTGGTTCTACTGCTGTGAATACCGGTGATCCTGTGAATCTCTCACTGGAAATATCCGGTCGCGGTGCGCTGGACCAAACCACCGTCCCCGGCTCGGACCAATGGGAGGGATTCAAACTCTATCCCGCCAAAAGTGACATTAAGTTTCTGGGCACCCGCCATCTGTACGCCTTCAAGAACTTCGAGCGCATCATCGTCCCGCTGCGGCCAGATATCACTGAAGTACCCAAAATTGAATTCGTGTACTTTGACATCGGAACAGAAAAATACGTCACCCGCACCGCCGGGCCCTTTCCTTTGCGCGTCACCGGCCCCGCCATCCAAACCGGTATTGGTGACCCGCCAACACTGCCCAACACACAACTGGAGCCCGACCAAAAGGCCGGAAAAATGGAACCGCTGCGCCGCGCGCCCGGCGTATTGGCACCGGCACCCTCGCCCTTGCTCACGCGCCCGTGGTTTCTGGCCGCACAAGCCACACCACTTTTGGCTTGGCTGTTGCTGTTGAGCTGGCGCCGGCGACAGATTTATTTGGAAAAACATCCCGCCGTGGCACGCCGTATTCGTGTGCAAAAACTCACGCGCAAAACTATGCGTACCCTTCGCCAACCTAACACGCAGGCCGATCCAGATGCCTTTCATGCCAATGTGCAAATCATTTTGCGCGAACATCTTGGTATGGCGATGAATCGGCCGGCCGAAGGGATTGGCCGAGAGATTCTGGAAGATGAAGCGCTGCCCCTCTCCGGAGAAAATCTTGCGGCACTGGAACGGCTTCACGAGCGCAATCAACTCGCCCGCTTCGCCCATGTTCAAGAGCCGGTGAATGCGCCGCTCAATTTTAAAGATTTGGATCGTGTGATTCTTGCTCTCCAATGAAACGCTTTTTACTCATTCCAATGTTTGCCGGCGCGCTTTACGGGAGCGATGAGTTGTCAAATTTTTCAAACGGGAACGATGCGTTTGAGGCGGGAAACTTTCCCGGTGCTATTACGAATTATCAGGCACAACTGGAAACCGGTCTCACCTCGCCCGAGTTGCATTTCAATCTAGCCCACGCGTCCTATGAAGCAGGGCAATTAGGCCGTTCAATTTTTCACTATCGCCGCACGCTGACGCTGGCCCCGCGTAATGGCGACGCACAGCAAAACCTTGGACGCGTGCGGGATGAAGTACACAACGGCACCCCACCCAAAGCCGGTTTTTGGCGGCGGCTCACGGGATATTTCACGATCAACGAATGGACACATTCGGCGGCGACATTGCTCACAATTTGGTGGCTTTGGCTGGCCGCGATCAATTGGCGTCCGCAATGGCGTAAACGCGGGGCTGTGGTACGCCCCATCATTGGCACATCAGCGGTGATTTTGGTGGCGGTGGCGATACTGAGTTTACGGCTTGAAACAAATCAACCGTGGGCGGTGGTGGTGGTGAATGAAGTGTCCGTACGATATGGACCGGTGGGGGCTTCGCCCGAACAATTCAAGTGGTTCGACGGCGCGGAACTGCGCGTTCGCGACACCCACACCGCCAACGGCGTAGAATGGATACTGGCTCAGGACCCCCCCGGACGACAAGGGTGGCTCCCGGCCAAAGCGGTGCTACGGCCAAATCGTTGAATTATGACACATTTTCGTTGACCCTATCGTGCTGGGGTCTAGCATTTGCCAACGCCATGAAACGATTGACGCGATTCTTCTGCTTGGCCACGGCAATGCTGACTTGTTCACTTGTTGCCGAAGGCATCATCCTTTCCCAAGCCAAGGGCCGCATTGATGTAAAAATCGATGGGGCACTTTTCACGAGTTACCATTATGAAGGCGTCCCCAAGCCGGCGCTTTATCCGGTGCGTTGGATCGATGGCACAACGGGACTAACGCGGCGGTATCCGATGGAGCCGGCGTTGCCCAACGAATCAGGCGACCACAAGCATCATCGCAGCCTGTTCTGGGGGCATCGCCACGTGCGCGGCGGCAAGGCGAATGACACGCATGATTTTTGGGGTGAAACGGCGCGCAGCGGTAAACAGGTGGCGGTGAAGGTACACTTTGATGAAAATGGTGTCATCCACGCCCAACACAAATGGGTGAGCCTGGCCGGCGAAACCATCGCAACCGACAGCCGCGAGATTCGTTTTCAATCCGGCAAAACATTTCGCATCATTGACTACACAATCACAATCCATGCTTCGCACGGGAAGATTGTGCTCATGGATGACAAGGATGCGGGCATGGGCATCCGCGTACCGGACAGCATGTGTGTGACCCCGCACGGCACGGCGAAAGTAAAAGCCGAGGGCTATATGCTCAACAGCGAAGGCGTGACCGGCGCGGCACTTTGGGGTAAGCGCGCGAAGTGGGTTGATTATTCCGGCCGCGTGGAAGGCAAACTGTTGGGTGTCGCTATCTTCGACCATCCAAAAAACCCCCGACATCCTACCAGTTGGCATGCCCGATCCTACGGTTTGTGCACCGCGAATATTTTTGGCAAACGTCATTTTGAGCGGCTTCCGGGCAATCCCGGCAATGTGTCATTGAATAAAGGCGAATCGCTCAACTTCAAATACCGATTCTACTGGCACGCGGGCAAAGGTGAGACCAAGAAAATCGAGGCGCGCTACCGCGAATGGGTTGCGTCCAAGGGCAAATAAGTTTAACTTCAACTCACACAAATTATGAGCAAACAAACACGTCGATCATTCCTCAAGACCTCTCTCTACACCGGTGCCACGGTGGCTTGGACCGCCAAGAGCTGGGCGCAAGTTCCGGGAGCCAACGAAACGCTGCAGTGCGGCACCGTGGGCTTCCGCGGCCGCGGCGGTAGTCACATCAGTTCCATCAACAAAAACAAGAATGCCAAACTCACCGCGCTGTGTGATGTGGATAGCAAAGTGCTCACCGCCGGCACCACCAAACACGGCGTCACCGGCTACACGGACATCCGGCAGATGCTCGAAAACAAAGACCTCGATGTGGTCACCATCGCCACGCCCAATCATTGGCACAGCCTCGCCGCCATCTGGGCCATTCAGGCTGGCAAGGATGTTTACGTGGAAAAGCCCGTGAGCCATAACGTGTGGGAAGGCCGGCAGTTGGTGAATGCGGCGCGCAAGTACAAAAAAATTGTGCAAACCGGCACCCAAGCCCGCAGCAGCAAATGCATTCAAGACGCCGTGAAATGGGTGCAAGCAGGCAACCTCGGCAAAATTAAGGCGTCGCGCGGCTTGTGCTATAAAAGCCGCCCGAGCATTGGCGATATTGACAAAACCAAGCCCGTGCCCGAGGAGATTGATTACAACTTGTGGCTCGGCCCCGCGCCCAAGAAACCGCTTTCCCGCGGGCGACTGCATTACGACTGGCATTGGATGTGGGATTACGGCAATGGCGATATTGGCAATCAGGGCATTCACCAAATGGACATCGCGCGGTGGTTCCTCGGCGAGATGGAGCTTTCGCCGCGCATCTGGAGCGTGGGCGGGCGGCTCGGTTATAAGGACGACGGCGAAACGCCAAACACGCAGGTCATTTATCACGATTACGAAACCGCGCCGCTGATTTTTGAAGTGCGCGGATTGCCTGATATAAAAGGGTCGGGCAAACGCCCCACATATCGCGGTGGCAGCGTGGCGGTATTTGTGGAATGCGAAAAAGGCTGGGTGGCCGTGCGCGGCTACAGCTCGGTGCAGGTGTACGACAACGATGACAAAAAAATTAAGGAGTTCAAAGGCGGCGGCGACCACTTTGGAAACTTCATTGACGCCGTACGCAGCCGCAACCCGAAAGACCTCAACGCCGAGATTTTAGAGGGTCATCTTTCCAGCGCGCTGTGCCACACCGGCAACATCAGCCATCGGCTCGGCGACGACGCCAACGTGGGCGACATCCGGAACTTTGTGAAAAAAGATTTCGGCGGCACCGAAGCCGTGGATCGGATGATCGATCACTTGACAGTGAAAAACGAAGTGGATCTCAAAGCCACCCCACTCACCCTCGGCCCGGCGCTGAAGATGAACAGCAAAGCCGAAACCTTCCCAGGCAATGCGGCGGCCAGCAAAATGCTCACACGCGAATATCGCAAGCCCTTCGTGGTGCCGGAAATTAAAATCTGATTTTGAAGAATTCCGACACGGATTTCCACGGATGAATCCATCCGTGGGGATCCGTTTTTTTATAACCGCCCTTCGTCGGCATCAATGAAATCGACGAAACATTGGATATCATTGCGGTCGCCCATACCGGCGTCTTCCTTGCGTTGGGCTAGGCGCGCGCGAAGTTCGGCATCGGCTTCATCGGATCCGTAGTTGCCTACGCCGGTATTGAAGGCCGTTCGGGCTTCATCGCTTGCCAGCACATTATGACACACCCAATCGGCCACCTGCCCGTCCGTGTCACTAGTAGCCACGAGGGCCGTGAATTCATCCGGATCCACCCCGGCGGTTTCGAACCATTTGGCGTCAAACCCGCGATGGAGGTAATTGGGGAGGTAATCTTCGTGCAGTTTACCCGCTAAATTCAGGCGAATTTTGTCGACCAACCGGGGCAAATAAATCCAACCGGCCATAGTTTCACGGGGACTTCGGGGAAGAATAGTGGTACTCATGTCCGAATGATCTGCACCTGAGCAGGCGAAATGTCAACTCCGTGTTCTAGTGGCTAACTGAAATAGTGATTGACTTTGGCTCTTTAATACAAAGAATCTTTGTCAACCAACCACTGTCACAACCTAACCCGTAAACCCAATGACAGAAGATAACCAAAATAACAAAGAATCTATGTCTGAAAACGAAACCACTCATGATTCCGCGAACTCAGTTGAAGATCAACTTGCTGAGATCTCGGAATTCGAGCACAAAATCCGCCTCCTTCGCTGGGGTATGGTGGCTGGCACGCTTCTGATCATCGCCCTTGGCATCATCAATATTATCAACAAGGTGCAACGAGCTGCCGAACCCGTTGGGCAAATTGTAAAAGACGTCCAGGAAATAATACCTGCCCTTCAGAAAACAGCTCTTTCAGTTCAGGAAATTGTCACCGGCGGCGAGCGCTTCGACTTGATTGCCGATAATTTCAGGTCACAATTGAGCGGCTTGGAAGACCTCCCCGAACGGGTGGCCTTAAGCGCCAACGATCAATTGGTGGTAATACTCAACGACCGTGACGACAAGCTCCGCGAGCTCTTCCCTAACCTTACCAAGGAAAAGCAAACCAAGCTGCTGGGAGCCTTCACCCGCATCGGCGAGGAACACGGCGAAGAGGTGCTGCTGCAACTCTTTGCGGATCACATCATCGAGGTGGACGCGATTAACCGGAACCTCCAAATCATCCACACTAAGGAAGCCGCGCACATTACCGTGGAAAGCAATATGCAGGCTGGCTTGATGTTGGTCTCCTCCGTCCTCGAGCTACTTGTAACCACTGTGGATGATCTCAAGCAAAGCATCGACGAAACCACTGTGGATGATCTCAAGAAAATAATAGACAACACGATCGAAAAATAACCCCAAAACGAACTTAAAAATTTTATTATCATGAGCAATGATTCCAAATCTCAGGAGAGCCGAATTGCAGAAGATTTTGTGGGGGCAACCCGCAACCGTCTGGAGCGCTCCTACAAAAATAATGTCATCGTCACCATCGTGGTGCTTTCACTCGTAACCCTCTATTTTGTGCTACTCAATAGATTGTTCGTAGATGACGCCATTGAAGTCGCCGGAACATATACCGATTACTACAAGGGTGATGCACAAAAATACTCCTCCCTTACAAAGGAAGGCCTGAAAATAGCTAACGTCCTGACAGATCCGGACAAAGCACCCGGCGTTGTCCTTCGAATCCTCGCGGAGCAAACCGATGCCACCATGGAAAGCAAAGGCATCACTTGGAAAAGCTGGGTGGCTGATTTGAAGACGAATCTCAAAAAAATCCCCCAATGGGCTGAAGATGAGGATACCTTCAAGATTGGCGCCAGCATGGAAAAACGTGTGGAAAAATGGACCCGCCAGGTTCTGCAGGATTCCACCACTCAACTGGGCGAAACCATCGACGCATATCTCGAAAACAACAAGAGCGCCATCGCCAAATTCTCCGAGGATACCCAAGATGAAGACGCCCTCGATCTCCTTGCCAAAGGGCTGGTGCAAGAACTGGGGCGGTTTATGCGTGAAACCGAGATCACCAACAAAGGCACACTGGCAGACCAATCCCAGAATGTGCTGATCAAGCTGCAGCACGCCAATGAAATCCTCAAGGAATTGGCAGAGAAAGATTCCAAGGATTTGGATCACGAGCAACGCCAACTGCGTCTCGCCATCGCCCTGATGATGGAAGGCACCCAAGGCCTCAAAATCCCCGGCGACGGCGACGAGTAACCCCCATCCCCTTTCACAGCCCCTCCCCTAAAACGGGCGGGGCTTTTTTTTTGTGCCGACCCGCTTTGCCTGCTAACCTCCTGCCAATGGCTGACACTCCGCACACGCTCGGCATCATCGCCGGCAACCGCACCCTGCCCCGCGTCCTCGCGCGCGAAGCGCGCGCCGCCGGCGTCCAACAACTCGTGGCCGCCGCCTTCACAGATGAGACCGAGCCGGAACTGGCCGAGCTCGTGGATGTCATCGAATGGCTCCGCGTCGGGCAACTCAACAAACTGGTGGAGGTCTTTCAGAAAAACAACGTCACTCAATGCGTGATGGTCGGCCAAATTGCGCCCAAGAATCTTTTCGACCTCCGCCCCGATCTGCGCGCCGTTAAGCTGCTCGCCAGTTTGCCCGAGAAAAACGCCCACTCACTTTTCGGCGGCATCGCCGATGAACTCGCCAAGGACGGCATCACCCTCATCGAAGCCACCCCGTGGCTCAAATCCGCGATGCCCCAGGTCGGTTTTCAGTTCGGCCCCGAACCAACCGATGAAGTGCGTGCTGACATCGAGTACGGCCTTCGCATCGCACGCGAAACCAGCCGACTCGAAATCGGCCAAACCGTGGTCGTCAAAAACGGAACCGTCCTCGCCGTCGAAGGTCTTGAGGGCACCGACGCCTGTCTCACACGCGGTGGCGAACTGGCCGAAGGCGCGGTGGCCGTCAAAATCCCAAAGCCCGGCCATGATCTGCGCTTTGATATTCCTTGCCTCGGCGCGCGAACTCTGGAAACCTGCGCCTCCGCCAGCATCCGCGCGCTCGCCTTCGAAGCCGGCCGCACGCTGTTGCTGGATGAATTGGAAGTCGACGCCCTGGCCCAACGCCACGGCATTACCCTCACCGCTGTTTAACTATGCTGAGTTCATACGAATTGATTGGGTTTATCTCACCCGAACTAGCCCACCGCATTCTCGTCGACACCGCCGAGGACAACCGCGAACTCTACGAGGCCACCCTCGGCGCAGTCGCACGCCTGCGCGGGATGCGGCCGCAGTTTCTCAAAAAGCAACCCAAGCCCACCCGCCACAAAACGATGGTGCAAGCGATGTCCAAACCCGCCTTCGATGAGGCGGCCGGTTCGCTCCTGCGCGGTTGGTTGCTCAAACATCAAATTGGCCTGCTCACTCAGTTTCTCGACGCACTCGGCATCAAACACGAAGAAGGCATCGTCGAGAAACTGCCCGAAACCATCGGCGACGATATGCTCTCCGCCGCGCTCGACAATCTTCTCGCTAATCACGAGCGCGATGTGATCGTTCTATACCTTCACGCTTTCCACACAATGAACGATGCCGGCTGGCCAAACCTCGAGGCGGCTCTGGAAAACGACGATCGCCTCCAACTTTTTTGACCCCTTTTGCGCATTTTTTTTCAAAAAATGGCTTTTATCCATCGCCTGTTTTTGTAATCGTTCGCGCCTTGCACGTACCGTGTGACGTATTCTAATGGAACCCCAAGGCGATATCGCTCTCATCGGACTGGCTGTAATGGGCCGGAATCTCATCCTCAATATGAACGACCACGGCTACACCGTCGTGGCTCACAACCGCACCGCCACCCGCGTGGACGAATTTTTGGCCGGCGATGCCAAGGGCACAAAAATCATCGGCGCGCGCACCATCCCCGAGATGGTCGGCCACCTCAAGCGCCCCCGCCGCGTGATGCTCCTCGTGAAGGCCGGTCAGCCGGTCGATGATTTCATCGAGAAACTGATGCCCCACCTCGCCCCGGGCGACATCATAATCGATGGTGGAAACTCGTTATATGAAGACACCATCCGACGCACCAAATACCTCGAATCGCGCGGATTACTTTTTGTGGGTACCGGCGTTTCCGGCGGTGAAGAAGGCGCGCGCATTGGCCCCTCCATCATGCCCGGCGGCTCCCCGGCCGCGTGGCCGCACGTGAAGGAAATTTTCCAGTCCATCTCCGCCAAAGTGGAAGACAACATCCCCTGCTGCGATTGGGTCGGCGCCGATGGCGCGGGGCATTATGTGAAGATGGTGCACAACGGCATTGAGTACGGCGATATGCAGCTGATCTGCGAGGCGTATAATTTGATGAAGACCGGCCTTGGAATGAGCGCCGATGAAATGCACGCCGTCTTCGCCGAATGGAACACCGGCCCTCTCGATTCCTATCTCATCGAAATCACCCGCGACATCCTCGGCTACAAAGACACCGACGGCCAACCGCTCGTGGAAAAAATTCTCGATACCGCCGGCCAAAAAGGCACCGGCAAATGGACCATCATCAACTCCGCCGAACTCGGGATGCCCATCACCCTCATCGCCGAAGCCGTGTACGCGCGTTGCATCTCCGCGCAAAAAGACGAGCGCGTGAAGGCCAGCAAAAATATTCGCGGCCCCAAACCCGCCATCACCCGCGAGCGGGCGAAATTCATCGAGGACATTCGTTGCGCACTTTATGCCTCCAAGATTGTCAGCTACACGCAGGGCTTTATGCTCCTGCGCGCCGCCGCCAAGGAATACAACTGGCGACTTAACTACGGCAACATCGCCATGATGTGGCGCGGCGGCTGCATCATCCGCAGCGCCTTCCTTGGCAAAATCAAAGAAGCCTACGACAAGCACCCACGCCTACAATCGCTGCTGCTCGACACCTATTTCAAGCGCGAAATCCGCCACAGCCAAAAAGGCTGGCGCAACGTCATCGCCGTCGCCGCCAAGCGCGGCATCCCCGTACCCGCTTTCAGCACCGCCTTGTCCTTCTTCGACAGCTACCGCACAGAACGCCTCCCCGCCAATTTACTCCAAGCCCAACGCGACTACTTCGGCGCCCACACCTACGAACGCATCGACAAACCGCGCGGAGAATTCTTCCACACCAACTGGACCGGCCGAGGCGGCGATGTCTCTTCTTCCACATATAACGCATGAGCGATTCCGCAAACGTACTCCGGAAATTTAAGCCAACCCAAGAATTCTTCATTGGCATTGATTCCGATGGTTGCGTGTTTGATTCAATGGAGATCAAACACAAGGAATGTTTCGCGCCGATGTTCATCAAACATTTCTCGCTGCAAGCCGTCAGCAAATACGCGCGCGAAGTTTGGGAGTTTGTAAATCTCTATTCCAAAACCCGCGGCTGCAATCGCTTCCACGCGGTGATTCGTGCATTAGATTTATTGCGCGAACGCAATGAAGTTGTAGCCCGCGGCGTGGACGTGCCTTCCTTCCCCGCCCTGCTCGAATGGGTGAACCGCGAAACCAAACTCGGCAACGCCACACTCGATGCCGAAGTGGTCAACGGCAACGATGGCCTTGTTCCCATTAAAACTTGGAGCGATGCTGTTAATGATTCCGTGAAAGACATTGTACACGGCGTTCCACCCTTTCCCCTTGTGCGCGAAATGCTGGTCGCAGCGGCTGCGAAGGCCGATTGCATGGTGATTTCACAAACACCCACCGACGCGCTAGTACGCGAATGGACGGAGAATCAATTGGACGGGTTCGTCTCCGCCATCGCCGGACAAGAAATGGGAACCAAAACGCAGCACCTCGGTTTGGCCGCCAAAGACAAATACGCCCCGGCAAAAATCCTGATGATTGGCGACGCCCCCGGCGATCATAACGCAGCGGAAACCAACGGCGCGTTATTTTTCCCAATCAACCCCGGCGATGAGGAAGCCAGTTGGATGCGCTTCCTCGATGAAGGCTTGGAGAAGTTTTTTGGCGGCACATTCGCCGGTGATTACCAGCGGCAATTGCTGGCGGATTTTGAAAAATGTCTGCCTGAAAACCCAGCGTGGTAATTAAGCTTCCGGCTCTTCTTCCGTTGGTTCGCGTTCGCTGAGTTTTGTCAGCCGCGCGCGTTCAACTTGCCGCCGGTACGTTTGCTCCACGCGCAATTCGTAGCGTCCCAGCTCGAGCACATCACCCACATTCGCGAAGGTGCCCAGCCGTTTGGTAATGAGTCCACTCACAGTGGTTACGCCTTTGTCATCGCACGGCTCGGCCGTTAACTCCTCCAACTCATGCAAGGGCATGGAGCCTTCCAGCGCCCACGTGACTTCATCGATTTGTTCAAAGAAAGGCTTTTCATGCTCATCGAATTCATCACGGATTTGCCCCACTAATTCCTCTAGAATATTTTCAAGCGTCACCATGCCCACCGTATCGCCGTACTCATTGACCACCAACGCAAAATGCAATTTCCGATCCAGAAAAATTTGCAGCAACCCCTCCAGCCGCGCAGTTTCAGGTGTGTAAACTAGATCGCGTGCAAACTCGCGCAACTCATCCGCTGTCTTAGCCGTCCGACGTTGCGCGTACAAATCCTTGATGTGAACCACCCCCAGCGTTTCATCGAGATTACCGCCAACGCACAGTGGAAAGCGCGAGTGTCGTGATTCTTCCGCCAACGCGAGGCATTCTTCGAGATTTGATTCTGTGTTAAACCCCATTGTTTCTCGCCTCGGCCGCATCACATCACGCGCCACGCGGTTTTTGAGATCAAAGGCATTCAGCACCAAATCGCGGCTGAATTGTTCGCGATCTGAGCCCCCGCCCGTCGAACCAATCATCATGCGCAGTTCCTCTTCAGAATGGCTGTGACCGTGTTCATCAGCGATCTCCAGCCCCACTTTGCGCAGCAGCCACAGCGCGCAATTGTTTAACAGCCAAATGAACGGGAACATGATCCAATAAAACCAACGCAAGGGATAGGCCACCCAAAGGCTTGTTGGCAGCGGCCGCTGAATAGCCAGCCATTTTGGCGCCTGTTCGCCGACCACGATGTGCAACACAGTGATGACCGAGAAGCCCACCGCGATGGAAATGGTTTGCTGCCATTGGGCATCATCTAAAAGGGTTGAACCGTTGATCTGCAGTTCATAAATGGGCGCAAGTAGTATGCTGAAAATTGGATGGCCCACGTACCCCAAGCCCAAACTGGCCAAGGTGATACCAAGCTGGCAGGCACTGAGGTAGCCATCGAGATTTTTGAGCAAATGGCGCGCCATGCGCGCGCGGCGCTGACCTTTCACCACCAGCGGTTCGAGCTGCGTGTCCCGCAGTTTGACCAACGCGAATTCCGCCGCCACGAAAAAACCGTTGATAAAAACCAAAACGCCGACAGCCAATAGCAGCAGCAAAACAACAGTGACTTCGCTCCAGTCCATTAGACTTTCACCTCCCCGAATACAACCTTCAAAACATCCGGCAAACTCACAATGCCAAGTTCGCGTTTGCGTTTATCTAAAATGATCACCACGCGCTGACCGGAGCGTTGCATGAGTTGCAGGAGTTTTTGCAATCGAACGTCTTCATCCTGGTATAGGGCCGATTCCAAAAAATGACCGACCGGGCGATGCCATTCATTTTCCGGAAGAAATATGAGGCGACGCAGATTTACGACGCCCGCTATCCGCCGACGTCCGTCGTTCTCCTGCCACACTGGCATGCGCGTGTAGGGAACCACTGCGATGTTGCGCACCACATCGACCACGGATGTTTCGGTGGTGATTACCGGCATATCCTCAAATGGCACGGCCAGATCGCGCACAGGAATTTTTTGCAGATCCAGTACGCGATCAATCATTTCGCGCTCATTCACGGTGAGACCCTGCCCGCTTTCGGTCATCATTTGCCGCAACTCCTCACGACTGCCAAAAAGGTGACCCTGCAATTCACGCCCACCCGCGGTGAACAATAACATCCGCGAAAAAATTCGCAGCAATTCCACCAACGGCCCCAGCAGCGTGTCAACCATTCCAAAAACCGATGTTAAAAATAAACACAAACGATTGGGGTATTTCCGAAAAACCATTTTGGGCAGCAACTCACACAACGTGAAAAAAACAAGCACACACAAGCCAAACAGTAACCAATATATTTTCGCCTTGGCGTTCCACTGCAACAAGCTGCTGGGGTCTGTCACACTTAGTAAATACTGCAAAAAATAAAGTGTGGCCAGCAACACCAGCAGGTTGGCCAGTGTATTACCCACCAAGATTGTCCACAGCGTGTCCTCCGGTTGGTCCAGATAACGCTGTAAACGAATCGCCTTTTTATTTCCCTCTCGCGCTTGGCGGCGCAGGCGTAGGCGACTCACCTCCGTTAACCCTGCCTCCATGCCGGAAAGAAAGGCCGACACCCCAAGACAACCCGCAAATCCCACACCGAGTAATGTCCATTGCAGAGCCGTCATCGTGACCTCCCAATTTGCTTGGCCTCTACCTCCAACACACGGCGGCCATCTGCTTGGGTTACTTTGAGTTTCAATCCACTGAAGGTCACCACCGTGCCCACCGGCGGAATCACATCCATTCGGGACGCCACCAAACCCCCAATGGTATCCACTCCATCTACTCGTTGAAGCCGTGGAAATTCACGCCGGAAATCCTCCAGCCACACATTACCACTGAGCCGCCATTGGCCCGGGGCCGTTTCTTCCATCACAAATTCGTCGGCGCCTCCCTCGCGCCGTAGTCCGCCAACCACGTCATTGAGAATATCCTCCAGCGTCACCAACCCTACCGTGCTGCCGAATTCATCCAACACAATGGCCATACTGTGCTGGTAGCGCTGGAAACTTTTTAGCAATTCCAGCAGATTCATTTCCTCGGGAACAAAGGATGGGAAATCAATTACCTCCACCATGTCAATCGCAGGATCGGCCAACAGTCGCGGTGCGTTCAGGATGCCTACAATCGTGTCGGGCGATACATCGTATAACGGCAAACGCCGATGTTGCTGTTCCCGTGCAGCTGCCAGTAGTTCGGGCAATTCGAGGTTATGCGGCACACACGCCATTTGCGAACGCGGCCGCATCAGATCTGCCACCGGTCGGCGATCGAGCCGCATGATGTTTAGAATGATTTCCTTTTCCGAAATGCCCAACGTACCCGATTGCCAACCCAGCTCGATGAGCTCGCTATATTCTTCGTCGGATAGTTCTGGCATTGGCTCCACAGACTTTGGCACCAGCCGCAATAATTGATTATTCACCCACTGCGCCACAAAGCGAATCGGTTGCGTGAACCAAACCAACCACAACAGCGGCCGCGCCACTCGGGGTGCCCACGATTGCGGACGGCGCAGGGCGAGTGTCTTGGGAACGACCTCGCAAAAAAGTAGTAATCCGGCGGCCAACAACAGGGCCACGAAGATAAAACGTTGTTCATCGAGTTTCCAACTAATGGCAATCGCCGTGGCAATAATTGCCGCGTGCGCCAGCGTATTAACCAAGGTCATCGTGGCCAGCAAATCCTGCGGTGCCGCGAGTAGTTTGCGGATGAATACACCACGTTCGGGTTGGTGAGCGGTGATTTGGCGAAGGCGCCATTTGCCCAAGGTGAGAAGGGCCGTTTCCGCCAAGGCGATGAAAAAGCCAATTCCAGTGAAAAACAGCAATAGGGCCAGTTCAGTGTGCCACTGCATGGCTGTGCGAATGATGGCCCAAAGCCGCACGCAAGGCGAGGGATTTCCGGCCCATTAGTTCAGGACGATATTACGCCGCAGATAGGTGGGGATATCGAGATCCTCGCCGTTGTGCAGCGTGGCCTCGCCTTTATCAAACCGACCCTTGGATATATTTACCAAGGGCAGTTGTTGTTGATGGGCCGTCCATAGCAAAGGAGCGACCGGATCGGTCTTCGGCGCGTGTACTGACTCCGGCGGCATTTCCTCCAAACGATTAACGGGCTCGGGCTCTTCTTCAATCACTGTTTTTTCTGTCGGTTGCGGCATCATTACCAGCGCGGTCAGGCCGTTTCCCTGCCCGGCTTCAGTGTGTACTCCGAGCAATAACTTTGCGGCGGGTGCGGCGTCACGCAGATGGCTCATCACTTCTTCCACTTCATTCATCGGCAAATCTTCACCACTCGAAAGGCACAGGACGATGCCGTCCGTTTCACCCAACAACCGGCCGGCCTCCAGCTGGGGATGGCGTAGGATGGCATCCATCAAAGCGCGTGGTCGTGAATCGCCCATGACCTCGAGGGCGGCCATTACGCTTTCGGTATGGCGCCCGGATATCAACGAACGGAAATGTGCAAAATCAATATTCATTTGCCCGTCGGTGCGCAACAATCGGCCCATTCCCAACAGTACCTCGAGAATTAAATTATTGGCCGCCTCAAAGCATTCCGGAACCGAAGCCCCGGCGGGTTGGCGATCCATCACAGCTTGATTGGGCATACACACGACAGTGTCAGCCGTGCCTCGCAGTCGCAGAAGGGCATCGTGCGATTGGGCATCGAGTCCTTCCAAATCAAATGGCTCAATCGCCAGCGCCACCACGAGCGCGCCGGCATCGGCGGCAATCTTGGCCACCACCGGAGCGCCGCCTCCGCCTAGTCCACCGGCCAAGCCGGTGACGAGCAAAAGAAGATCCGTGTCCGCGAGTTTCCCAGCCAATGCATCCTTTGCCGTGCGCAAACACGCGGCTCCTGCGCCGGCATCGCCGCTGCATCCCCAACCGCGCCGGGTGCTTTCACCGAGTTGCAATTTCTCAGCAAGCTGACAGTGCTGTAGTTTTTCACTGTCGGAATCCACTACAAGAAATCGCGTGGCGGGAAAACCCAGGGCGGCAAGACTATCCACCACCCGCGCACCCGCGCCGCCGAGGCCCACAAGCTTTACGTTTACTCCCTTTGGTTGAGGTTGCTTCGTCATATTCACGCCCCCACCAGTTTGCCCGCCAACCAATTGAAAACGCCTGGGCGGGATTGGCTCTGGGTGGCACGTTGTTGCGCGCCCAGCTTCACAAGCCCCAGTGCGGTACTACACTGGGGCTCATCTAAAATACTGCTCGGCCCACTCCCGACTTTGGCGCAGGTAGTTTGCACGGACATCTGAAACACCTGCGTGGCCAATCGCTCCAACGCCGGCACGCGCGCGCCGCCGCCGGTAATCACTACCCCCGCGCGCAAGTGTGCCAGGAGCCCTTCGCGTGCAAGGTCGTCGCGAATGAGCATCAGCAACTCCTCCAGCCGTGCATGCATCACTCGATGCAGATGACTTACGCTCACGGTGCGATTATCAAGCCCCACGTCACTGGTAAAACTCACCGTGCGCCCGTGTGAGCCGGGATCAGGCAACGCTGCGCCGTGCTCAAGCTTGAGCTTTTCAGCGCGGGCATTGGAGAGCTTAAGTCCCACGGAAATGTCATTGGATACGTGTTCGCCACCAATGGCAATCACACCACTGTGGCGCAATGAACGGTTATGATAAACAACGTATTCAGTCGTACCCGCGCCGAGGTCGATGAGCAACGCGCCCAGTTCACATTGCTCCGGCGAAAGAGCGGCACGGGCGGAGGCACGACCGGCAAAGGCAATATCCTCCACCTGCAGCCCCAATCCCTTTACGGCGCACACGGGATTTTGCAGGCGTGTGATTTGGCCGCTCAGCACGTGAACATCCACCTCCAACCGCGAGGCAAATCGGCCCAGCGGATTGTCCACGCCAGCCTGTCCGTCTACGCGATAACCCTGCCGCAGGGCGTGCAGCACTTCGCGCCCATCGGTCAATTGAGGCCGTGCCTTGCGTGCCACCGCCTCAATATCTTCCTCTTCGATTTCACGATCCACCGAGGCGATCGGGTGTACACCGTGATAATTATTGCCCTCAATATGGCTGCCTGTGACCGATAAATAAACGCTGCGAAGCTCCACATCCGCGCTTTCCTCAGCGGTGGCAAGGGCGGCGCGAAGGGCTTCCTCGGCGAGATCTATATTCACAATCTCACCCTTACGTACCGCGCCCCGGGTCGGCTCATTGCCTACGCCAATGATCTGCACCGCGCCGTCAACATCGACTTCACCCACCACGGCGCATACCTTGGCGGTGCCGATTTCCAAACCCACGATTATTTCTGAACGACCAAACATGTCTTTACCCCCCCGCGGGATGTGATGACGGATGCATCCAGCGCACGGGAAGATTATTTTTTATGGACAAATCGACGGTGGCCACAGCGCGATGATGCTGTCGACCGAGATCATGGATTTGCCGCCAACGCTGGATCTGCGCGTTCAAGTCGTTGAGGCCGAGCGTCACGCGTGCGCCCTGCCAAGTGATCACCTCCAGTGTTTCGCGACCACTCACATCGATCTGCCGCAAATGCGCAAGGCCGGCCATGGGTGAGAGATCGTAGCGGCTGACAAGTTGCAACGCCGAACGCACAGCGGGCGAATCCACCGTGCGACCGGGCAGAAGTTTAGCGGTCTGGATACCCACGATTAGCGGCAGCCATTTGGGTTGTTTCTTTTGGACGGTGAGGCGCGGGTCGATTGGCGGGATCACCACGCCGCGTGCGTCGAGCCAGTACACTTGCCGCACCAGTTGCCCGTCGGGATGTTGTCGAAAACCCACAACCTGCGCAATGGGGCGGCGTTCGACGATACGCAGGCGCAATGTGTCGGGCAACACCCTCTCCACAGCGGCGGATTCGATGAGCGGCGTCAGCTCGAGATCGCGTTTTACGCGCAACAAATCCACACTAAACAAATTTTCCCCGGTATGCACGCCGACCATTTTTTGCAACTGGGCGGGTTGAATGATGCCTCGTACGCGCACATCAATTGTTTTGACTGTGAAAATCTCGTTTTCGTAAAAACCCATGCGCATGACCCATGCACCGCCATGCCACACCCCGAAGAATAAGGCCGCCAGCCCGAGCAAGCCTCCCGCCCAACGCGCGATTGCTTTCATGCGTTGGCGGCGAACCTTGCCCACGGGAAGATCCACTTCCAGCAGCCGATACCGGCCTTGACGGCGATTGCGTTTTTTACCCCACATGATTTTGCACCGCCAAATCCACCATCCGCCCGCACAACGCAGGAAAACCCAGACCCGCCGCAGCGGCGGCTTTGGGCAGGAGACTGGTCTCTGTGAGGCCGGGCAGTGTATTCACTTCGAGCACGTACGGATTGAGCGTCTCATCGAGCATGAGATCGACCCGGCCAAATTCCGACGCGCCCACGGCCTCAAAGGATTGGAGGCTGATTTCCGAAATGCGATTGGCAGTATCCGCCGGCAAATCCGCCGGGCAAAAATAGTCCGTCGCGCCGACGGTGTATTTGTTGTGGTAGTCGTACGGGCCCTCCTTGGGACGCACTTCAACGATGGGCAACGCAACCTTATCGAGAATGCCCACGGTGATTTCCCGACCGCGAATGAGTTCTTCACACAACACCGGCCCGCCATAGTCGCCCGCAATGGCCAATGCCTCGTGCCACTGATCCGGCGCATCCACAATCTGCAAGCCCACGCTGGACCCTTGCCGTGGTGGCTTGAGCACCCAACTTTCGCCGAGATCCGTCGGCGGTAACGCTTCTGTGTTCGCCAACATTATCCAGCGCGGGGTTGGGATTTTGTTTTGCTCGAACACTTGCTTGGTAAGTTCTTTGTCAAACGCCACGCGACTGCCTTCCGGGCCGGTGCCGGTGTAGGGCACGCTCAAAGTTTCCAGCCGGGATTGTACCTGGCCGTCTTCACCGTATTCACCATGTAATGCCAAGAATACCACCTTCGTGTCGGGGGGAAGCTTCCAGTCCTTTTCAAACGGGTCGATTTCCGTCACGCAATAGCCCGACGCACGCAATGCCCTTTGCACGGCCACGCCAGAGCGCAATGAAATCTCCCGTTCCGCGCCCGGCCCTCCGGCCATGACGGTGATGTGGAACTGATTTGCCAAACCTCCTTGGCGTGAGTATACAAAAAACTGGTTTTGAAACAATGCAAAAGACGCGCCCCCGAAGGGTTATTCGCCGACAATTTGCACTTCGGTTTGCAGATTAATGCCCTTTTTTTCGCGCACTCGCTCACGAACCTGCTCAATGAGAGCGATCACATCTGTGGCGGTGGCATGACCGTCGTTAATAATGAAATTGCCATGCAACTCAGACACGCTTGCGCCGCCCACGCTATGCCCTTTTAGCCCGCACTCGTCCACGAGTTGGCCGGCCGGTTTTTCAGCGGGGTTTTTGAACATGCAACCCGCACTGCGATAGTATGGTTGGCTGGAAGTGCGGTGTTTGCGAAAAGTCTCCATCCGCGAGTGCACCGCATCCAGCTCGGCGGGCTGCCCACGTAGAACCGCGCCGAGGGCGATATTCTCACGCAAGACCGGACAGCTCCGGTACACCGCCGCCATCTCCGCCGCCGGTCGTTCCTCAACTTGCCCGTCGCGGCCCATGAAACGCACGCGTTCCACCACCTCGAAAGTCATCGTGCCCATCGCACCGGCATTCATCCGCAGCCCACCACCCATACAGCCGGGAATGCCCTCGAGAAATTCAAGCCCCGCAAGCCCCTCATCGCGCGCAGCATTGGCAACGTGCCTTAGCCGTGCGCCCGCGCCGCAGTGCAATTCCTCACCGCGCACTTCAATGCGCGAAAAAAATTCATGGCGCAAACTCACCACCACCCCGCGAATGCCGCCATCGCGAATCAGCAAATTCGAACCACGCCCCAGCACGAACACCGGCAAACTATTAGCCGTGCAATAGCGCAGTGCCTGCGCAAGATCCGCTTCGTTGGAAGGCTCAATAAAAATCTCCGCCGGCCCTCCCACACCAAGAGTGGTGCGTTTGGCCAGCGGTTCATTTTCCGCCACGCGCGAAGCTTCACTCAGCTGAGCACGCAACGCTTCGGGATGTGTTCGCCCCTTCATGTTTAAATAATTTCAGATCGCCCGCCACTTCATGTGCCACACGGGTAATGTCTCCCGCGCCAAGGAACACCACCACATCGCCGGGTTGCAGTGCCGCGCATACTTGTTTGCGCAGCGCTTCCAGTGATTCCACGTAGACCGCTGGTTGGCTTTGATTGCTAATTGCCGCCGCTAGTCGTTGGCCGTTTACATCCGCAATGGGCGTCTCGCTCGCGGCATACACTTCGGTAACCCACAATAAATCCGCATCGCCAAAGCTTTCCGAGAATTCACTGAGCAAATGTTGCGTGCGTGAATAGCGATGTGGCTGAAACGCCACTACCAAACGACCGCCACATTGTTCCTTGATCGCCCGCAGCGTGGATGTGATTTCCCGCGGATGATGCCCGTAATCATCAAAAACGCGAAAGCGATCATCGCAAAATATTTCCTGTTGCCGCCGTTCAGCGCCTTGAAAATCAGCCACCGCTTCGCAAATTTTATCTGCCGCGAATCCGTTGTGATGCAAAAACGCAATCGCTGCCAATGCGTTGGAAATGTTCTTCTCGCCATACAACCGAATGGTAAATTCACCCAAATGCACGTCGTCATTCCACACAACGAAGCTGTGATCCGGCTGAATTTCAGCGCGATAGTCGGCCGTGGAAACGAAGCCAAAGGTGATCGCCGCCGTTTGCGCACCATACAACTCTGCCAGCCTGAGGTCGTCAGCACAAAAAAACACAGTGTCGCTCGTTTGCTCCGCGAAGGTGCTGAATTCATCGCGCACTGCCTCAAAGTTGGCATAAAAATCCAGATGCTCTTCGTCGATGTTGAGCACAATGGATTGGTGCGGATGAAACTCACGCAGCGTGCCGTCACTCTCATCAGTTTCCACCACAAAAAAAGAGCCCTCCGCGCCGCCCCGTGCGTGACGGCCCAGTTGCGGTGCCAACGCGCCCACGGCAAAACCCGGCTCCGTGCCGAGTGCCTCCAACGCATGCGCCAGCAGCGCGGTGGTGGTGGTTTTGCCGTGCATGCCCGCGATGCAAATACTACGCCGCCGGTGCGTCAACGCCGCGAGCAACACTGCCCGACGCACCACTGAAAGGCCCTGTTGCTCAGCCACGGCCAGTTCCGGGTTGTCTGCGCGAATGGCCGAGCTATAAACCACAAGGTCGGGCCGTGCGGTTCGCAGTTGTTCCGGCGCGTGCCCGATAAAAATTTCCGCACCGCGTTCGCGCAACTGACAAACCCCGGCATTTTCACGCAGATCCGATCCGTGCACGGCAAAGCCCGCATCGAGCAATAAATGCGCCAACCCGCTCATGCCGCAACCGCCGATACCCACCAGATAGACTGGAGCAGCCTGCTGCGCCTCCGTCAGCCATTGCGCCATCTCTTCGCGGTCGAATCGTTTCATGGGTCGGTTGGTTTAGTGGGTGCGAGCAGATTTGTCCACGGCACATTATCCCAAGCGCTCGAGAATGCGCCTTGCGATGTGTCGCGCAGAGTCGGGGGCATCAAATGCTCCAATCGCTTTGGCCATTCTTTTGAGGCGCGCCGGGTCATCCATCAACCCACGAACCAGTTTGGAAAAATCGACGGGGTGGATTTCATCCTGTTCTAAAACAATCGCCCCCCCGCTCTGCCCCGCCGCGCGGGCATTTGCACGTTGATGATCATCCACCGCATTGGGCAATGGAATTAAAATGGCCGGAACCCGCGCCGCCGCCAACTCCGCCAAGGACGATGCTCCCGCCCGACTAATCACCAGCGAAGCCCGAGCCAGTGCCGACGGCATATCTTCATAAAACGCATGTATTTCAGCTTGAGCGGAGTGCCTGGCGTAGGTAGTTTTCACTTCGTCCAGATCATGCTCACCGCAAAGATGGAGGATGGGCAGGTCGGTCAACTTTGCTTCAGTTACCAAACGGTTGATGGCCTGCGCGCCTTGGCTGCCGCCGGTGACCAACAGCAACGGCTCATTAGTTGAAGATTGTTTGCGAAACGCCGCCCGCACCGGCGTTCCGGTCACGGTTGCACAACCACGAAAGTGTTGGGTCGCTGCCTCAAAACCCACAAAAATTTCGTCCGCACTTCGCGCCAGCAAACGATTGGCGCGGCCGGGAATGGCATTGGACTCATGCAAGAAAGTTGACGCGCCCACGCGCCGCCCGGTCCAAATCGGCGCGGCGGCTGTAAATCCGCCCATTGCCAACACCGCTTGGGGGGGATCACTTTCAAAATGCCGACGCACACATTTCATCGCGGCGTGCAAGCCCAGCAAAAACCGAATGGGATGGCGCATACTGAACCCCACGGCGGGCACACGCCAATGCGGAATATCCGGCACGGTAGCAACAACTTGCTGATCCACAGCCTTTTCCGAAACCACAAGCGTCACCCGAGCGCCGGATTGCTGCAGCTCGCGTGCCACCGCCACGCCGGGGAAAAAATGGCCGCCAGTACCGCCACACGCAATGGCCACGTGGGCAGACATTAGAGAATTTCCGGCAGAAGTTCCTGCGGTTCGTGGGCCGGTTCACGTTCTTTTGCTCTTTCCGGCGGTGACTCACCCGCACGGTTGGCAATACTGAGCAGCACCCCCACGCTTCCCAACATCATCACCAAACTCGATCCACCATAGCTAATGAACGGCAACGGTAATCCTTTGTTCGGTAAAGCACTGGTCACTACGCCAATGTTAATGAATGCCTGCAAGCCAATCAAAAAAGTAATGCCCGTCCCAAGAATCATTCCGAACCGATCACGCGAATGCCAGGCGATGTATAATCCGCAGATTACAATAGCCGCAAACGCCAGCACCACCAACAGGCTGGCCACCACACCCAGTTCTTCGCCAATAACAGAAAAAATAAAATCCGTATGATGCTCCGGCACAAAACCCAGTTTCTGCCGTCCATTGCCTAACCCTAAACCAGTGGACCCACCCGAGCCCAGCGCGAGCATAGCTTGGTAAGCCTGAAAACCCGTGTCCTCCCGATGCTGTTCCGGATGCAAAAAAGCCGTGATGCGTTTCATGCGCAGCGGATCATTCATAATTGCCACCGTGATGGCTGCCGCGCCAGCACCCATGGGTGGGATGAGATATTTCCAATGAGTACCCGCAACAAAAAGCAGAATGCAGCACACCGTAGCCAGCAGCATGGTGGTGCCAAAATCCGGCCCCAGAAAAACCAATCCCAACGTAAGGCCAATGAACGCACCGGGCAAAAGCAACCCGTAACGAAATTCACGCATTTTCTTAACATGCTCATCCGCCCACGCGGCAATAGCAATGAGCAAGGTGATTTTAGCCAGCTCAGAGGGTTGAAAATTCATTGGCCCGAGGTCAAACCACCGGCGCGCGCCATTGAGTTTGATGCCGATGCCGGGAATCAAAACCAGCACCAGCAGCACCAACGTCCCGATAAAGAGCGGCATCGCAAAGCGTTGTAGAATCCGATAATCAATTGAAGTGGCAGCGAAACAAACAGCCAGCCCAAACCCGCCCCACACGAGCTGCATTATCAAATAACGCGCGCCGCCCGTGGCCATGCCGGCACTATAGAGCATCACCATGCCCAGCGCTAAAAGGCCGGCCACGCAAAAAGCCAAAATGGTGGTGGCGTACCGCATGGCGGCTGACCACCCTTACTCCGCGGGCGGAGGCGGCACTACGCTGCTGCTCGATGGCCCCACCGCCGTGGGCGTGGGCGGTGCCGGCACACTGATTGGCAGGCCGGTGGTTGGAGACAATGCCGGTGCAGCAGTAGGAACGGGTGCGAGTGGTGCTGTGGCGCGGGCCGGTACGGTGAGTTTTTTGCCGATCTTGAGGAAGTCAGACGTCAACCCGTTTACCGTTTTTATGTTGGCAACCTTGGTGCGAAACTTGAGCGCGATATGGCCCAGCGTGTCGCCGCGTTTCACGGTGTACGTATTGGGCGCATCAAGCGCATCGAGCGCGGGCAACGCAACCGCCGGCTTGGGAGTCGCGGCGGGAATGATGACCTTTTGCCCGATGCGTAAACGCGTGGGAATAATATTCGGATTCGCCTTGGACACCGCATTCATGCCCACACCGTACTTGCGGCCGATGGAATAAAACGAATCTCCCTTGGCTACAACATGTTCCAAGGTGCCCGTGACAGGCGGCGGCGGAATGGGTGTGGGAATAAGTTCGGGCACAACGTTATCCAGCGAGGGAATCGGAGACGGAAAGGGCCCCACACCTATCGGGGGCACAGCAATAGGACCGCCACCGAACCCTCCGTTACCAATCGGCGGGATGGGAACAGGATCGGGTAGGACTTCGTTTTTTGGCTTTGGTGCAGGACCGGCGATTTCGGCCATTTGCTCGGCGGTAGATTTAGGGCCTTCAGCGCCTTCCTCCTTTTGTTTACAGGCATTGAACAGGATGCCGCTGAATAGCGCCACGTGCAGCAGCACCACAACGATGACGGCCATTCGCATATTGGATCGCCCTCGGCTTGCGCCTTCAAAGTTTAATCCCGGCGGAATGATTGGATTGATTTCCTTCATATTAACACTCTCCTTTTTTATAGTGGAAACCCGAACATCGGGTTGACACCTCCTATGTTTCCCACGCCCGCAGGCGAGGCATTAGTTAACAGCACGGAGGATGGCACGCCAAACCCATTGTGGAAAACTTGTTGACAGCGTGTGAACAGTCACACGCCATCCGGATTTCTTCCCGGAGCGGTTCCGGCGCTCAAACGCCGGTTCGGGTGTCCGCGCCCTGCCCTGCCACTGCCTGACAAAATGCGCGACCCCGGTGTTCATAGCTGTCAAATTGATCAAAACTAGCACAAGCCGGTGACAGCAAAACCACATCTCCGGGAACAGCTTTCCTCCTTGCTTCTGCCACCGCTTCTACCAAGTTTTCCACCAATTCGCAAGGGGAAAATAGGGACCAAGCAGCCCGAATCTGTTCCCTGGCCTCGCCCAGAAGTAAGGCGCCTTTTACTCGCCGGGCAATCTCCGGCCCGGCGGCGTGAAAATCCAGCCCTTTATCCTGCCCGCCGGCAATGAGCCAGATGTTTTTTGTTGAAACACCCGCTGGCATAGCGCGCAGGGCACTGCACAGGGCATGAACGTTGGTGGCTTTGGAGTCGTTCACAAAACATACACCGTTAATTTCGGTAACGGTCTCGCACCGGTGCGGTCCAGCCCGGCAAGGGCTAAGCGCGCTTTTCATTTCGGCCACAGAAATTTTAAGGCAATGCCCCACTGCAACCGTAGCCAAAAGGTTTTCGGCATTGTGCAGACCATCGAGCGAGCAATCGTCAAAGTCAAGAATGGGACCGGCCCAGTTAGGCAACCGACTCACGAGCAAGCTGCGATCCACATGCAAATCGGCGGCGGCATCGGTGGCACTGATAGTAATAATTTTTGAGGGCGGGTTTAACCCGAGTTTGTCCAGTTCCCGCATTGCCTCAAGTTGCACGATGGCGTGGTCGAAAGACTTTTGCTTTTCAAACAAACGCGCCTTGGCGCGGATGTAGTTTTCCATCGAGCCGTGGCGATCAAGATGGTCGGGCGCGAGGTTGAGTAACACCCCGATGGCGGGCCGAAATTCAGCAATGGTTTCGAGTTGAAACGAACTAACCTCGAGTGTGACCGCGTCCAACTCCCGCGATTGGCCGGCCATAGCGCAGAGCGGTGTACCGATGTTCCCGGCGGCCACCGTGCGGCGTTGGGCTTGGCCGAGCAGTGAGGCAACCAATTCGGTGGTGGTGGTTTTGCCATTGGTGCCGGTGATAGCGATGGCGGGGCATTCGGTAAATTGCCAACCCAATTCCAACTCACCCCACACCGGCACGCCCCGCGCGCGAAGGCTAGCGACCATCGGCAAATCCAAACGCACGCCGGGGCTGATGACAGCGAGATCGAAAGTATCGGAAATTTCACTCACACCAAGTTGGCAAGTTGCGCCTTGAGCGTTGAGGGCGTTGGCCGTTTGTTGAAGCGCTGGCGAATCTGCGGTGTCCACGACGGTGACGGCTGCATCGTGTTGCAGCAGTAACTCCGTCGCCGCCACGCCACTGCGGCCGAGGCCGATGACGCATACTTTTTGTGCCGCCCAATCCATCGGTCAGCGCAGTTTCAGGGTGGCAAGCGCGAGCACGGCGAAGAGAATGCCAATGATGTAAAACCGCACGACCACTTGGTTTTCGTGCCAGCCCTTTTTCTCAAAATGATGGTGCAGCGGCGCCATAAGAAAGATGCGGCGACCTTCACCGGTTCTAATACGTGTCCATTTGAACCAACTCCTCTGAAGAATGACCGATGCCGCCTCGAGCACAAAAATACCACCAGCGATGACGAGCACCCAAGGTTGATGAACAAGCACCGCAACGATGCCCAATGAACCGCCCAGCGCCAATGAACCGGTATCGCCCATAAACACGCGCGCGGGGAAGCAATTAAACCATAGGAAACCGAGGCAAGCGCCCATCATGGCCGCACATACCACCGAGAGTTCGCCCGCACCGGACACGGCAGGCACGTATAATTCCCGCGCCAATCCTGCGTTGCCAGCTATGTAAGTAAATACATAAAATACCATCGACACAATCAGCACGCTACCCACCGCGAGGCCATCAAGTCCATCGGTAAAGTTTACCGCGTTGGAGCTGCCCATGATGGCGCACACGGTGATGATCACCCCCATCACGGCAGCCCACGAAATCACCATCGTGGCCGACGGGCCAGACAGAATCGGGTCTTTGAGGAAGGGCACCATCACATCAGTGATGAGCTGCCGCGTTTCTTCCAAACGCCAAAGGTAAACGGCAATGGTTGCGCTGAGCACAAACTGCACGACGAGCTTCACTTTTTCTGTGAGTCCGTCACTGTTTTGGCGGGTGATTTTTGAGTAGTCATCATAAAAACCCAGCAGACACAACACCAACATTGAAAGCAAAGTGAGGGTAACGAGCGGATTCCATTGCGCCCACAATAGCGCCGAGAGATCGATAACTCCCACGATGAGCAATCCGCCCATAGTCGGCACGCCGCGTTTGGAAACGCCATCAGTCATCTTGCCATCCTTGCGCGCGCGGTCTTGATATTCCTGCCGCACGCCGATGCGCTTGAGCCAGCGGATGACCATCGGCCCCAACAGCCAGCACAACACCAACGCCGTCACCGCCGCGCCCGCACCGCGAAAGGT
>JAPKDK010000131.1 GCA_028872645.1 Verrucomicrobiota bacterium | reverse complement strand
TTAAGGCTAAGCGAGAGATGGTCGGGCAGCGGGACGATTGATGGCGACTTATTTGTCGCCCCTCCACGCCAGCAAATCCAATGCGCGCAGGCCTTTGGTGGTAAGTACCCAGCGCGCGCCTTTTTTGAAAACCAGCGAACGGCACGGATGCTCGCGGCGCACATCGTCGTTTACCTCCAGCAACTCAAACCGAACACCGCCCGCTTTTTTCTTCAACCCTTCTTCGTGCAAAGGCTTGAGCCGGATTGGAATGGCATTGAAATTCAGATCAACTTCCCATGCCTGAACGGGAAGTGTTTCGCTGTTACCAGTTTGAAGGACTAACCCGGGAAACCGTTCCACCCATTCCAGCTGCGCCTGATGAATGCGTACGCGACACAGCACGGGTTGCCTGGAAAGATGGGATGTGAAATTGAAATCCCCAGCTGTGACTTGTTGCAAAATATCGGCGGCATCAAGCCCTAGCAAGTTCATCCCGTTCCACGCGCCGTGGTGGTTTTTGCCGTCCGTATACCAGTGCTGGAACCAATTCTCAAAACGGGTGTTGATTTGCAGTCCGATTTCAAAATGTAAATGTGCGCGGTCCTTGGAAATGGCGTCTTTCGTATTAGTGGTGCGACCAAGAATTCCAAGCGTCTCGCCGCCGGTCACGGACTGGTCGATTTTTAATCCATCTGCAATTTCGCTCAAATGGGCATACAATGAATAAACCTGTAGGCCCTCAATTGCATGGCGCAGGACGATATATTTGCCGTAATTTGAAGCGGCCACATTGGAGTTAATATGCGTCACCACGCCGTTCCGGGTCGCTTGAACAAGATCGGTCGGCTCGTTGTGGTCATCGTGGTGTAGGGCCCGGATGTCGATGCCTTCATGGATACGGGTGCGTGTGTTTCGCACGCAGCCGAAGGCGCCACTACTCCAGGGTCGGCCCGGTCCGGTGGGCGCGAAAAATTTAGTTTCTTCGCCTGAATGGAGCAGAGTGCGGTTTTCCGTAGGGAATAAGAATTTTGGTTTTGCGGCGGGCAGGGGAGGAGCGGGGAGAACAGGCGGAGTTGGCTCAGTGGATCGCCCGCACCCGATTGCCCCCGTTAGCATGATCAGCCCAAAGCGCGACCACATGTGTTATTGGGCCCCCACTTTCAAATTTAATTCCTCAACAATGAACTCCAGCTCCATATGCGAGGCATCCGGAATCACATCCAGCACGCGGGCGGCCACAATCCCTTCCACGCGGTACGTCCCCACACAGCATGATTTGAATTTCCCCTTTTGCATGGGATCCGGCAGCGGGTATAGAAAAAATAAATTGCGCTGCAGATAACGACTCGTAACCCCTTCAAACTGCCGTGAGCCGGCCGTGGTCAGCCGGAGCCTCAATATTTCAAATCCCTGCTTGTCTACAACCAGCTCGGCGCTCTGAAGTCCATCAGACACCCAAAACAAAGGTTCCGCGTCTATCCATACCGATCGATTTGAAGCACGAGGAACCTCAATTTGAATCGTAAGCTGCACCCCCGCCGTTGCCGACTGGCCGAAAACAGCCATCTCATATTCATTTCCAGTATTGCGTGTCGGCAATTTGCAACCTGTAAACCCCATGAGCCCGGTCGCCAAAATTAAATTGCACATCCGCAGTATCCGTTTCATACTCCGCAAGGCAACACGGAAAACCAAATTCAGTAAAGAGGAAGTAATTCACCATGGGTCAACAAACCAACAAAGTACAAAAACGCCGGCGTCGCGCCGACTATCTCAAACGCAAAAAGTCCAACACCAAAAGCAAGGCCACCAAGTAAACTCGCTGCCAACCGTCGGCACTCCCGTCGCTCCGCAAGCCCCCTCCAACGGGGTGTTTTCGTGAACCCAATTTCAGATTTATTCACAAACCCAATCCTTGTTTTCAGACTGCTTGAGAAACTTTTCACAAGCGACTCTTTGAGCCCTTAGCAACAAGGTATTTCTTTAGTGTAAATCTCCATGACCCATCAAGATTTAGGCATAACCTGTTCACAAAATCTAGCGGTCAACTTCTGGGAACGTGCTATATTGTTCTTAGTTCCACGAGCAATCGACGGAGCTAAGGTTCCTTGAAAGAACAGAGTGAAGTGCCGGGAAATCGGCAGGAAACTCTCAGGATAAATCCCAGGAGAACTGGGCGAAAGGGCAGGCGAGGCTGATTCGACTGCCCCCTTTGAAACGCCACGGATTCGCGATGAGATTCGGCTTGAACGTCACTTCGGTGATCGGATGGCCTTAACGAAACGAGAAGGTCGAGCGCGGAAAAGGCACAGTTCACTTGAGTGGACGGTGGCGGTCGCACGTCATTGAATGCGAAAAATTCACTCAAGAGGTTAGGGGCGAAACATACGGGCGCAAGCCCGGCAAGAAGCCGCCCCGAGCTGGTTATAAAAAGCGCTGTACGCATCAGGCTCACTTCGGTGAACCCGGTAACCCGTGACAGTTGCTGGACATAGCCCGGTTTACGCAACCTTCGGGAAGCGTTAAACTGAGTCAAGTACGTGCGAGCACGTTTCGAGCGAGCACCGAACGCAGTTGCCCATAGGGTGTGATTACCTACTGCAGCATCAGCACGGCGGGAAACAAAAATTGGCCGGAAACGGCCAGCCAGACGAAATCCTCCGAAAGGAGGGACAAATCTGGGGTTCCCGTCGGGATGGACACGAGCCCAAGACAACGGCTGTGAAAACCATCCGACGCGGTGGCGATACAAAAACTGTAGCGCTGCCATGTGAACGAAATGGTAATCTGAGGGGTAAGAGGCGAGACCCGTGGCAAGGGCCAACGCACCGTCAAAAACGGTGGCCGACCCATGCTAGATGGCTTGGAGGTGAATAGTTCACATCCGCGTCCAAGCCTGGTCCGCAGGTCAGCGGCCGCAACCACTGGCTGAAGCGGGCTTATAAACCTCACCCAACAATTCAAGCGCCGAAAGGCCTTGAACGGCCCTGCTATGAGGCCGACAACTCCGCGAGTCACGGAGAATGGCGTCGGGGAGCAACCGACCCGCATTGCGGGTGCCCAATGGTTGCATCGGGAAAGAGCGTGTGGCGAACGCCCACCCCCCAATTTGTCCCTGCTGGACTTCGGTCCGGCAGGGACCTTTTGTTTTCACACAGATCATCATCACCAATTGTGCTTGCCCGAACCTCTTATTCCGTGCTCAATCAGCCCTCACCACTTTCCAATCATGGGTAAAATCTACGACAACATCGTGCAAACCGTCGGCGGCACTCCGCTCGTCCGGCTCAACAAAGTCACTGAAGGCATCGACGCCACCGTGCTGCTCAAGTGCGAATTCTTCAACCCGCTCTCCAGCGTGAAGGATCGCATCGGCATGTCCATGATCGAGGCGGCGGAAGCCAACGGCACCCTCACAAAGGATACCATCATCATTGAGCCCACCAGTGGGAACACCGGCATTGCTCTCGCCTTTGTGGCCGCCGCCAAAGGCTATTCGCTCATCCTCACGATGCCCGAGAGCATGTCACTCGAACGCCGCACGTTACTGGTGATGTTGGGCGCGGAGCTTGTGCTTACGCCCGCCGCAAAAGGGATGAAAGGGGCAATCGCAATGGCGGAGAAACTGGCCGCCAAGACGCCGAACGCCTGGATCCCTCAACAATTTGAAAACCCGGCCAATCCAGCCATCCACCGCAAAACCACCGCGGAGGAAATTTGGGAGGACACCGATGGCGCGGTGGATTTCGTCGTCGCCGGTGTGGGCACCGGCGGCACACTCACGGGTTGCTACGAAGCCATTCACTCGCGCAAAGAATCATTTCAGGGCATCGCCGTGGAGCCCGCAGATTCACCTGTGATTTCCCAAACCATCGTGGGCGAGGAACTCACGCCGGGGCCGCACAAAATTCAAGGCACCGGTGCCGGTTTCGTGCCGAGCAATCTTCACCTCAAGGCGGAGGATGGCACCGAACAAATTGCTGAGTGCATCAAGGTCAGCAATGACGACTCCTTCGCAATGGCCCGCGAGCTGGCTAAAACCGAAGGCATCCTATGCGGCATTTCCACCGGCGCAAACGTAGTGGCCGCGCTGGAGGTGGCCCGCCGCCCGGAGAATGCCGGTAAGACAATTGTGACCATCGCGCCTTCCACCGGTGAACGCTATCTGAGCACTCCGCTGGCGGAGGAAGCCCGCACGGCGGTCACAGAACTGCCGGTGCAAGATCCTGACGCATAAAATTTACCTGAAAAAAGTGTTGCCAGCCGCACAGACTTACCCTTAAATGTTCGCGGCTAACGCCTCCGTCACGGATTCAGTCCGCGAAGGGTATCCCCGTTCGATTGTCTCGATGCAGGCCATCCTGTTTCGTTTGGTTTGCACATACCAATTTTTATTATGGGAAATAACAATAAAACCGAGTGGCCCGAAGAAGGCGGAGGCTACTTGGAAATCTCCGACAAGGGCTTTGGCTTTCTGCGTTCCCCGGGCAACCGGTTCCAGTCCAAACCCACCGACATCTTTGTGACGCCCGATACCATCCGGCGCCATTACCTCCGCGAAGGCTGCCACGTTCAAGGCCGACTCGTGCCGCCACACAAGGGGCACAGCCCACAGCTCAAGGAGATTCACACCGTGAACGAAATGCCGTTCAAGAAGTATACCGAATGTTCGCGATTCGAAAACCTCACTACCATCGATCCGCTTGATAAATTTAATCTCGAGACCGAGCCCGACAGCATTGAAACTCGCATTATCGATCTTGTCACCCCCATCGGCAAGGGCACCCGCGGCATGATTGTTTCGCCCCCGCGCACGGGCAAGACGACCATCCTCAAGCAAATTTGCAACGCCGTTACCACCAACCATCCCGAGGTGAAAACCATCGTGATGCTCATCGACGAGCGCCCCGAGGAAGTCACCGACTTCGAGCGCTCCGTGGATGCCGAAGTGGTCGCCTCCTCCAACGACATGGATCTCGAAACACACGTTCGCCTTTCGCGTTTTATGATCGAGCGTTGCCGCCGAATGGTCGAGTGCGGGCAGGATGTGTTTATGTTGATGGATTCAATCACCCGCATCGCGCGCGCTTACAATAATGTAAACACTGGAAGTGGCCGCACGATGTCCGGCGGCGTGGACGCGCGCGCGCTGGAAATTCCCCGCCGAATGTTTGCTGCCGCCCGCAATATCGAAAATGGCGGCTCGCTCACCATTCTTGCCACGGCATTGGTAGACACCGGAAGTCGCATGGACGAGCTGATCTTTCAGGAGTTTAAAGGCACCGGTAATATGGAGCTGATCCTCGACAAAAAACTCGCTGAACGACGCCTTTATCCCGCCATCGACATCCCCAAAAGCGGCACTCGCAAAGAGGAGAAGCTCTTCCCCGAAGAACACCTCGATGCCATCCACAAGCTCAGGCGGACAATGATTGATCTCGATCCCGTCCAAGCAATGGAAACCCTCATTGGCGCGTTGAAAAAACACGGCACCAACGCGGAATTGCTTTCCAAGCTGAAAACCTAGAGCATCCCTCCCATGGCACGCACCAAGGGGGCCCCAAAAAAAACCAAGCGCGGTCGCCCGGCCGAATTAAAATCGCGCCCGCCTTATGCGCGGATGCTGCAAATTCACGATATGTTGCAGCGGGGCAACTACCCCAACGCTACCTCGCTTTCAAAAAAACTGGAGGTCACCACCAAAACCATCCATCGCGACATCGGGTTTATGCGCGACCGGTTTATCTTGCCCATTGAATACGATGCCCTTCGAAACGGCTATCACTACACCGCGCCAGTTGATTCGTTTCCCATGCTGCAAATTGACGAAGGTGAACTCTTCGCATTGCTCGTAGCTGAAAAAGTGCTGCAACAATATCGTGGCACGGTTTTTGAAAAACAATTAAGCACCGCCTTTAAGAAAATTTCTGAATCCCTGCCCGACACAGTTTCCATGCGGCTCAGCGACTGGGATGATGCCCTAGATATTCGCAGCACCGGCAAGGTAAATGTGAACGAAAAAATATTTGATCTGCTGTTCAAATCCGTGGCCAAGGGCCGCCAGTTAGAAATTTTTTACACCAAGCCCAACGCCGCGCCTGAGAAACGGATTATCGACCCCTACCAGATTGCCAACATTAATAACGATTGGTACCTGTACGCCTACGACCATAAACAGAATGACATTCGATGCTTTGTTCCCGCGCGAATAGAATCGGCAACGATCACCGGTCAAAAATTCAAGCGGCCTGATTCTTTTTCCCTCGACCAACATCTCGAAGGCGCCTTTGGCCCTTTCTCCAGTGATGAATCCTACGACATCCGGATCCAATTCACCAAGACCGCCGCGCCCTTCATCCGCGAAAAAAAATGGCATCCCACCCAAAAGCTCAAGGAATTAAAAAATGGATGCGTTGAAATTTCACTCAAGTTGAGCCACCTCACCGACATCCGCCGATGGATTCTCGGCTGGGGTGGCCAAGCCAAAGTTTTGGCTCCGGCGGAATTGCTGGAATCCGTCCAAGCTGAGGCCAAGGCCATTCTGGGGGAATAACCATTTTCGCGCTCGCCAACCGCCCGAAATCCACTAAAACATTTGCTGTCTGAATTCGACGGAAAACCGCCCGTGGGGGTGGATGTGGATAACTTACACATTATCTTGGGGGTTTTTGGTTGCCAGTGTTCCGCTCGGCAAGGCACAAGGAGGTCCAAATGTATTTGAAAAGCCTAAAGGCGATTGGGTTTAAGAGCTTTGCCGACAAAACAACGCTCAATTTTGAACCCGGCATCACCGCCGTCGTTGGTCCCAATGGCTGCGGCAAGTCTAACATTTCCGATGCCATCCGCTGGGTGCTTGGCGAGCAGTCGGCCAAGGCGCTGCGCGGCGGCGAAATGGCTGATGTTATTTTCAGCGGCACCGACGGGCCGCGCGGACGCAAGGCGATCGGAATGGCTGAGGTGTCACTCACCATTGGCGATGTGGATGAGGCGAACCTCAGTGCCGCTGGGGTGGATTTGAATTTCAACGAAGTCACCGTCACGCGGCGCGTGTTTCGTGATGGCGGTAGCGAATATTTTCTCAACGGCACCGGCTGCCGGCTGCGCGATGTGCAGCAACTTTTCATGGGCACCGGCGTCGGGCGCAATAGTTACAGCATCATGGCGCAGGGCCAAATCACGAACATTATCCAAAGTCGGCCGGTAGAACGCCGGGCGGTGATTGAGGAAGCGGCGGGCATCACCAAATTTAAACAGCAGAAAAAAGAAGCGCTGCGCAAGCTCGATTACACGGAGCAAAATTTATTACGGCTCGATGACACCATTCGCGAAGTGAAGCGCCAGATTGGTTCGCTCCAACGCCAAGCTGGCAAGGCGCGGCGTTTTCAGAAAATCATGGACGAGCTGAAGCATCTTGAGACGCAGCTTGCCCGCCACAATTTTGATGCTATTGATGCCGCACTGAATTCCATCCGCGAAGAGTCCGGCCAGATTCGCGATGAATTGGAGAACCATTCCAGCGGCATCATCGAGGAAGAAGCTGCGCTCAAGCGTCTGCGTGAATTGCTGGCCGACCTCGACCGCCAGGTCAACGTCGCACAAACCAAAGGGCTCGAGCTGAAATCCGAAACTGACCGCCACGAAAACCGCATTCAGTTTAACGAGCACCGGATGGAGGAATTGACCACCCAACACGCCGAAGCCGAGACCGACATCGCCGGCGCGCAGGAACGCCGAAAGCAAGTGGACGCCGACCTGGAAGGCATCAATCAACAGCTCGGCGATTCGGGTCATTCGCTGGATCGTGCCACGCAACACGTGGTTGAAAAACGTACCATACAGGACTCCATCGACACCGCCATTCGCGAGCGCCAAACCAGTCAGCAACAATCCCAA
>JAPKDK010000130.1 GCA_028872645.1 Verrucomicrobiota bacterium | reverse complement strand
CAAAAGATTTTAAAGAAATGATCATCCGCTTATTGCCCACCCTTTGTTTTCTTTGTGGCTTTTTAAACGCCGCAGATAAACCCAACATCCTGTTCATTCTCGCTGATGACCTCGGCTATGGTGACGTTGGCTGCTACAATCCTGAATCCAAAGTGCCCACACCTCATCTGGATCAGTTGGCCAAGGAAGGAATCCGTTTCACCGATGCACACAGCCCTTCAACCGTTTGCACCCCCACCCGTTACAGCGTTCTTACCGGCCACATGGCTTTCAGGCTTAACTACCGGGGAGTCTTCACCGGAGTGGGAGGACCGTGCTTAATTACAAAGGACCGGTTAACCCTGCCGGAAATGCTGCGCGGGCAAGGATACGAGACGGCGATGTTCGGCAAGTGGCACGTGGGTTTGAGCGCGTTCGATAAGCAAGGCAAACCCATTCATCAGAATGGTTTGCCGGCGGTGCGCCGGATCGACTACACGAAGCCCTTTGTGGGTGGCCCCATTGATCGGGGTTTTGATTATTTCTTTGGCACCGCCTCCTGCCCGACTACCGATTGGCTCTATGCCTACATTGATGGCAACAAAATCCCGGTGCCGCCCACCCAGATCGTGGATCGGACTCCTCTGCCCAAGCATCCCTACTCGCGCGACAATCGCCCGGGCATGATTGCCCCTGATTTCGACTTAGAGGAAGTCGATATGGTCTTCCTTCAAAAAAGCCTGAAGTATCTAGAGAACCATGCCAAGAGTGCATCCAAGAAACCCTTTTTCCTCTTCCACTCCATGCAGGCGGTTCATTTGCCTTCATTTGCCGGGGCCGCCTTCAAAGGCAAGACCAAGGCTGGACCGCACGGTGATTTTCTCTTTGAGATGGATTATGTGGTGGGTGAACTCATGAAGGCACTTAAACGGCACGGTATGGCAAAAAACACGTTGGTGATATTCTCCAGTGACAACGGGCCCGAAGTTCCGACCTCAATTGCCATGCGCCGCGACCACAAGCACAACGGCGCTCGTCCATGGCGTGGTGTAAAGCGAGATCAATGGGAAGGCGGTCATCGCGTACCCTTCATCGCTCGCTGGCCCGGCAAAATCAAAGCCGGTAGCACGTCAAAACAAACCATATGCCTGACCGACCTTATGGCAACCGCTGCCGCCATCACCAAGGCCAAGCTGCCGAATAATTCCGCTGAGGATAGCTACAATATTTTACCTGCTCTCCTTGGTCAGGATACTAAACCTATTCGTCAATATACCCTGCACCAAACCATGAGTCTTGCTTTGGCTATTCGCAAAGGTGATTGGAAGTATCTCGATCATAAGGGTTCGGGTGGCAATAACTACGCTCGGCCAGGTGAATGGGGCATGAAGCAATACGCACTGCCCGAAAAGGCGCCCGCCGCCCCGGGGCAACTCTACAACTTGAAAGCCGACCCCGGCGAAACTACAAATCTCTATTTCAAACACCCCAAAATCGTGAAGACGCTGAAAGCGAAGCTGGAAGAATTCAAAAAGAGCGGGCGCAGTGCGCCAGTGCGTCAGTAGGGACACGCGGCAGTGCCCTCCAATCTAGCGCATTGGCACTTGATACCATTGTATGGTGGCGGCATCATTGCCCGAACCAGAAAGGACTTTAATGAAACGTAGAACATTTCTCAAAACTACTGTTGGTGCCGGCTTTGTCAGCTCCCTCGCTCCCAATCTTTTGCTCGGCGCGGCTAAGGATAAGCCGAATGAAAAGCTCAATATCGGAATCATTGGCTCAGGCGGCCGCGGCTCGGCAAATATGCGCGGCGTGGCCTCGGAAAATATCGTCGCCCTCTGCGATGTGAATGGCCAAACGCTTGCCGCCTCGCAGAAAAAATATCCCAAGGCCAAGGCGTATTTTGATTGGCGCAAATTGTTGGAAGACAAATCCATCGACGCCGTCACCGTCAGCACCGCCGACCACTGCCACGCGCTGGCCGCCGTGGCCGCGATGCGCGCGGGCAAACACGTCTACTGCGAGAAACCGCTCGCCCACAGCGTCCACGAGGCGCGCGTGATGCGGGAGACGTTTGCGAAGTCAAAGGTGGCCACGCAAATGGGCACGCAAATTCACGCCACGGATAATTATCGGCGCGTGGTCGAGTTGGTGCAAAGCGGCGCCATCGGCCCCGTGCGCGAGGCGCATGTGTGGTGCAGCCGCACAATCAATCCCATTGGCGCGCCCGTGCTCGAACGGCAATCGCCGCCGGATTGGTTTCACTGGGATGAGTGGCAGGGCCCCGCGCCCGACCGTTATCATAATCAAGGCTATTGGAAAGGTGGCAACCTCAACTGGAACCGCCGCTGGGATTACGGCAACGGCGTGCTCGGCGACATGGGCAGCCATCTCATCGACCTCCCGTGGTGGGCGCTGGAACTCAATACGCCGCTCACCTGCGAAGCTCACGGCCCAAAAACCGATGCCGTTGCGTGCCCGCCGTGGATGCGGGTCACGTGGGAACACGCCGCCCGCAAAGGCCGCGCCGCGCTGGAAGTGCCGGTGAAAGTCGTGTGGTATCACGGCGGCCGCAGCAAACGCGACCGGCCGGACATCGAGACCGGCATGGACTTGGGCAAATGGGGCAATGGAATTTTATTTGTAGGCGACAAAGGCATGTTGCTCGCTGATTACGGCAAACGTTTTTTGCTGCCGAAGGAAAAATTCGCCGGCCATAAAGCGCCCAAGCCGTGGATTGCCAAGTCGCTTGGTCACCACCGCGAATGGATTCACGCCGCCAAAACCGGCGCGCCCACCCTCTGCAATTTTGAATACTCTGGTAGCCTCATCGAGCACAACCTGCTCGGCAGCGTCGCCTATCGCGTCGGCAAAAAACTGCAATGGGATGCCAAAAACCTGAAAGCCACCAATGCCCCCGAAGCGGCAAAATACATCCGCCGCGATTATCGTAAAGGCTGGTCGATCTAAGTAAGACTCAAGAAAGAACCAAAATGAAACGCATCATTTTTTCCATCGCAATTATTCTGGCAATTGCGCCTGTTACAAGGGCAGCTGAATTCAAGCCGATCTTTGACGGCAAGACACTCAAGGGTTGGACGCCCGCGGCTGGAGGTAAATGGGAGGTGAAAGATGGAGCAATAGTCGGCACCAGCCCTAAGAGCGAGCGGCGGCATGGGATTCTACTAACAGATAAGCAGTACAGCAACTTTATCGTGAAGGCGAAATTTCGTGTACACTCGGGCGACAGCGGGTTTTATTTCCGCGCCGAGCGCGTGAAGAGTGCAGTGAGCGTGCATGGCTTCCAAGTGGAGGTGGACACCTCACAGGAAACCGGCGGCTTGTACGAGACCGGCGGCCGCGCGTGGGTGCACCGGCCCACGGCGGAGGTCATCAAGAAGCGCAAATACAAAAAGGGAGAGTGGACTGACCTTGAACTGAGCGCCATTGATCGGAATATCGTTGTAAAAATCAACGGCGTGGTTTCAACCGAGTTAAAAAATGACAAGGGACGACTCAAAGGGCACATTGGACTGCAGCTTCACGGTGGCCAGGTAATGCACGTAGAGTATAAAGATATAGTGATTTCGGAGAAGTGATCGATTGTGTAATAAAAAGGCCCGCTGATTGGCGGGCCTTTCTATTATAAATGGTGGAGTATCTTACTTTGTATCCACACCCAAAGCCTTGAGTGCTTTGGCGGCATTGGCACCATCGTCACCTGCACGCACCTTTTTATCGATCTTCAGAATCTTGCCGTCCTTGCCAATGTAGAACGTCCATCGATGCGGGAACGGTCGCGTAAGCGTTACCACGCCATAAGCTTTGGCTGTCTTCTTAGAAGGATCACTCAGGATGGGGTAATCCAGATCGAGAGACTTTGCGAAACTGATGTTTCCGCGCGCGCCGTCTGCGGGATCGCAACTGGCGGTGAAATAGGCGGCGTTAAATTTCTTCAGCTCTTTGCCGTTCACACGGAACGACTTGCATTGGGCCGTTCAGCCCCCGGTAAACGCCTTGGGGAACCACGCGATCACCACCGCCTGTTTTCCTTTGTAATCAGAGAGCTTGTAAGTTTTGCCGTCGCTGCCCTTGAGCGCAAAATCCGGAGCCGCATCGCCGACCTTGAGGTCCGCCGCGCCAAGAAGAGTGGTAAGAAATCCTGCCATTATGATAAATGTTTTTTTCATTTGAAATGCCCTTTGCGCTTTTGCGCAATAACGAGTATGCGCACTCAATTGACGGAGACTAGGGTTGGGATGTTCAAATAACAAGCGTGGTTTTCAGTAAATTGGCGTGATGGTAGGGGTACGCTGATCGCGTCCCTACCGCCCCAGCGCCACCATCGGCGCGGTCAACAAATCCTCCACTCCCGCCGTGGCCACGCCTGCATAGCGGTCGCCTTCGCCGTAACTGACCACTGCGCGATCGCCCAGCGCGAGCAGCGAGTACGCCGTGAGATAGCCGCGCCAAAAGCCTTCGCAGTCGCCGCCGGCGATGACGGGGTTTTGGCTGATGGCTTCGGGTGCGAGCGTGTCGGGATTCAAACGCACCAGAAAATCGCGGTAAATCATTTCGGCGTCTTTTTGGTGCACTAATAAATAGAGCGCGTCGCCGATACGTTGGGGCACGGTGCTGAGCGAAATCATTTTATCGGCGAGTCCGTTGGTGGGCGGTTGGAGTTTTGTGTTTTTTGTGAGGCGGAAGCGGGCGGTTGCCAAGTCCGTCAATTCGGCCAGCGTATATTCGGGATAAAAACTGTAGAGGCAATGCAGCGTGGCGACATTGGGAATCATCACCCAATTTTTTTCGATGCCTTGGATTTGGAGTCCGTCAATTGTTATGGGCTGGATGAGTGTGACGGTGCGCGCGGTCACGTCCACTCGCGAGAGAGCCATTCCGATGTTGTAGCCTTGCACCCAAAGGATGTGCGTGCAGAACAATTGGTCTTGAAAATTGAACAGGCGGTAATCCTCCGCGCGCCACGGGAGGCTGGGGAATTTTTCAAAGCGCACATCGTAATGCGCTTCGGCGACGGCGAGCGAATCATCGAGCCGAAACAGCACGGCTTGCATCGGTGCGAAGTTCAGCGACTTGTCGGCGTTGCGCGCGGCTTGGTCGTGCGGTTCACAGCGGGCGATGCCCCACACGGCGCCGGCGGGTTGCGCGAGTGACGGATTGAATATGCCGCCGGGAAAACGAGCGTAATCCAAAGCTAACTGGTTGCGATTGGCAAACACCATCCTGAGCGCATCATCAACACACGGGGTGTCCGTGGCAAGCAAGGCTTGTGTCTTTCCAGCGCGCGCGGCATAATACGAGGTATGCAATCCCTCCGCACCCTTGCCGGGCTGATGATCACTGGCTTCATTTCAATTTCCACAACTCACGCCGCGCTGGGCATTCCCGAGTCGCTCAACCTCAAAGGCGGCTTCGTCGTGCACCTTGGTTGTGGCGATGGGAAAGTAACTTTGACGTTGCGGCCAAACAGCCGGTTTCTCGTGCACGGGCTCGACGCCAATCCGACTAACGTCGCCAAGGCGCGCGCGGCGGTAAAGGCGGCGGGCGTTTATGGATCGGTTTCGATTGACCAATTGCGCGGCGCGCGGCTCCCGTACATTGACAACATGGTGAACCTGTTGGTGGCGGAAAACCTGGGCGACGTGCCGATGGCGGAGGTGATGCGCGTGCTGGCCCCGAAGGGGGTTGCCTATATAAAGAGTGATGGTGAATGGAAAACCACGGTGAAGCCGCGGCCAAAAGACATCGACGAATGGACGCACTACCTCCACGACGCCGGCGGGAACGCGGTGGCGCATGACAAACAAGTCGGGCCGCCGCGGCATTTGCAGTGGTTGGGCAGCCCGCGCTGGAGCCGGCATCACGATCGGATGGCGAGTATGAGCGCGTTAGTATCGGCGGGCGGGCGTGTATTTTACGTGATGGACGAGGGCTCGCGCGTGTCCATCCAGTTACCCGCGCGCTGGACGCTCGTGGCGCGCGATGCGTTTAACGGCGTCATCCTTTGGAAGAAGCCGATGAAAAAATGGCACAGTCATTTGTGGCCGTTGAAGAGTGGGCCGACGCAATTGGCGCGGCGGTTGGTAGCGATGAAGGATCGCGTTTTCATCACGCTCGGCGTCGATGAACCGGTGAGCGTGCTCGATGCCGCCACGGGCAAGCTCATCCACGAACTGCCCGGCAGCAAAGGCGCGGAGGAAGTCATCGTGGAAGGCGGCCAGGTTTTTGTTTTGGAAAGTCCGGAGGAGTGGGAGCTGAATTCGTTTTTGCCTTTTCATAACACCGGCGACCAAGCGCGCATCCGGCGTGACTTCGCATGGAACAAAAAAAAGCGCGACGTGAAGGCATACGATTCGGTGACCGGCAAACGCATTTGGGGGCACAACAGCAAAGTTGCGCCATTGACGATGACGGCCGATGAGCATCGCGTGTTTTTTCACGACGGCGAAAAAGTGGTGGCACTCAATCGTTCCTCGGGCGACGTGGCGTGGAGCGCGGGCAAGTCGTTTCTGCCCGAAACGGTACGCTTCAACTTTGGCCCCAAGCTGGTGGTGCACGATGGCGTGGTGCTCTACGCCGGCGGCGATCGCACGATGAAAGCCATCGACGCCAAAACCGGCAAGCAACTTTGGGAAGCGCCCCACGCGCGCGGCGGCTATCAGTCGCCGGAAGATTTGCTCGTGATGCGCGGGATGGTGTGGAGCGCGCCAACCACCAGTGGGCGCGACAGCGGCATCTTCACCGGACGCGACCTGCGCACCGGCAAAGTGATGGTCGAGATTCCGCCCAACGTGGACACCTATTGGTTTCATCACCGCTGTTACATCGCCAAGGCCACGGATAATTTCCTGATGCCCTCGCGCACCGGCATTGAGTTCATCGACCCCGAAACAAAAAACTGGGACATCAATCACTGGGTCCGCGGCGGTTGTCTCTACGGCGTGATGCCCGCGAACGGATTGACCTACGCCCCGCCACACAACTGCGCGTGTTATCCCGAGGCAAAACTTTTCGGCTTCAACGCCCTCGCCTCCGCCGCGCCTTCGCGCGCACTGGGCAAAGTAATCGAAGCCAATCGTCTCGAGCGCGGCCCCGCCTTCGGCCAAGCCACCGATGCCGCCGGCAACGGCGAACGCGATTGGCCGACTTATCGCCACGATAATTTGCGCAGTGGATTTTCAAATAATCGCGTGGGCGAAAAGCTCTCTGAAAAATGGGCCACCAAATTGGAAGGCAAACTCTCCGCCGTGACGTTGGCCGAGAACAAACTTTTCGTCGCGCGCGTGGATGCCCACGAAGTGGTGGCATTGCACGCGAAAACCGGCAAGGAGCTTTGGCGGTTCACCACGGGCGGGCGCGTGGATTCGCCGCCGAGTATTCACGATGGACGCGCGTATTTCGGCAGCGCCGATGGTTGGGTGTATTGCTTGCGCGCCAGCGACGGTGCCCTCGTATGGCGGTTTCGTGCGGCGCCGGAGGATCGTCGCCTCATGGCCTATGAACAGCTCGAAAGCGTGTGGCCTGTGCACGGCAGCGTGCTCATTCGTGAAAACCAAATCTATTTCGTGGCTGGTCGTTCCAATTTTCTCGATGGCGGCATGCGATGGTTTGCGCTCGATGCATTGACCGGGAAAAAAAATATTGAAGTGGTGCTCGACGACAAGGAGCCCGGCGAAGAGAAAAGTCTGCAGGATCGCATTCAGATTTTGCAAATGCCTGTTGGACTACCGGATATTCTCTCAAGCGATGACAAATACATTTATATGAAGTCGCAAAAATTCGACCGTGAGGGCCAGCGCATCGGCCTCGGCCCGCACTCGGGCGACTTCGCCGGACAAGGCAGTCAACAGGGGGGCGACACCGCGCACGTTTTTTGCCCCACCGGTTTTCTCGATGACAC
>JAPKDK010000129.1 GCA_028872645.1 Verrucomicrobiota bacterium | reverse complement strand
CGGCGAACGAGGTGGAATTTCGCACGCTGCCGGCGCTGGCGGGGGTGCCTTCGGATCATCCGGCTTCGTGGTTGGGTCAGGCGAAGTATATGTTTTTGCACGAGGAATTTGATCAAGCGTGGATTTGGATTACGCACAATGATTACGATCCGGAATTTTTAGAATGGATTAAAAGCAAAACCGACGTGCGCGTGGGCGTGATTATGGAATCGCTGGAGCACACGCCGGAGGAGGAGGAACAACACTCCAATCTTGGCGGGCGACGCGACAAGGTGAAGGGCCACCTACAGCATTGCACGCACGCGCTCACTTTTGATGATCGCGATGCGGAAACGCTGGCGGAGGAATTGGACATCCCCACGCTATGGTGCCCGCCAGTGGTCACGTGGCGCGAGGTGTGCGATTCGGTGGACTTGCCCGAGCCGGGACCGGCGGCGTTCCAAGGCACGATTTATAATTTGGAACGGAAAGCACTGCTCGAGTCCGCCATTGGCGAGGGGTTGTTGACCCAGCCGCCCTTGCCTGAGATTGGTTCCGGTTTTCCGCGCCAGTTTGATGTGCTGCAAATCAACTCGCTTAATCGTGTGAGCCTCTACGACGTGGTCGAGCCGGCTTGGCTGGATGAATATCTTGTAAACCTCCGCCGCCTGCGCCGTCGCTTGAACGATCTCTGGATGGAGGGCTTGCAGCAAAGCTACGCGCAGGTGAATTTGCCTTCCATTTTCAAATGCTACGCCGGGCGCGTGGTGGAAAGCATGGCGGCGGGCAGGCCGGTGATTTCGTGGGACCCGCCCCGTGCCCGCACGCGCACGCTCTTTGCGCCGGAGCAAGAAATTGTATTATTTGACCGCGAAGATGCGCACGGGCTGGCGCAAGCCATTTTGCAATTGCAGAAAAATCCCGCGGCCGCCCGGCGGATGGCGGAACGCGCGCGCGCAAAAGTGCTGCGGCATCACACCGCCGAAGTGCGGATGCGGCAGGTGCTCGACTGGTTGGCGCGCGGCGATGCGCCCGATTATGGCGAAGACGATTTCAAACCCGAAACTAATTTAAACGAACCCAACGAATCCATTACCCAAGATTCAACAATGACTGATACAAACGAAACTCCCCAAGGCACGCTGGAAGAATGGCTGGACAAAGCCGAGCAATGTCACGAACAAAACGACGTGACCGGCGCTATCGCCGCGCTGAAGCTGGCGCTGAAGCTGGGCGACCAGCATCCAATGCTCTTACGCGCTCTGGGTGCCCAGCAGTTTGCGGTCGGCCAATTCACCGAGGCGCGAATTAATTTTTCCGCGCTGGCGGAGCTTTGCCCCGAGGATGTGGTGGCGCATTTGCAGCTGGGGCTGGCAGCGTTTCACACGGACGACCGCGAGACGTTCGAGGAGTGCCTCGTCACGGCGCTGGACTTGGAGCCGGAGAATCCCGAGGCGATGCAATTGCTCGGTGATTATACGTTCCTCACAGGCGATCGTGTTTCGGCGAAGAAAATTTACAGCCGCATAGCCGCCGATGGTGGAGTGACGCCCGGCTTGCTGCACGCGCTGGCGGTTTGCCAATACGAGACGGACAACGCCGAACAGGCGGCAAATACATACCGACAGTTGCTGCAATTTGATTCGGAAGACCAACTCGCGCTCGAAAATTTGCAGGTGATTGAGCAAGGCAACACCGCGCCCGTCGCTGAAGCTGCGCCGGAACCCATTGTCGAAGCCGAGCCGGAAGTGAAACCAGCCAAGCCCGCACCCAATAACGCGGTGGAGCAGGCGGAGTTTTTCCTGGACGCGGGCAATCCGGAAGCCGCGATTGCCGAGCTGGAACGCGCCGTGCTCGCGGAGCCGGAGAATCCCGTGCTCATCGAAGCCCTCGGCTCGCAGTTGTTTCAACTGGAACGCTTTGAGGAAGCGCGTCTGAAATTCCGCAAACTCATTGAGCTGCAACCCCGCAATGCCGCGGCCTACACCCGCCTCGCGATGGCGGCGGAGGCGACGGATCGCAACGACGAATTTGAATCCGCGCTCGGCCTCGCGATGGAAATTGACCCGAACAATCCCGAGATGCTGCGGTATCTTGGCAAACTGAATCTTGAGCAGGAACGCTTTTATGATGCCGGCTGCGCCTTTACTCGGTTGGCGGAATTGGAGCCGGAGAACCCGGACAATCTGCTCGCGATCGGCGTGTGCCTTTTCCGCGGCGGCCAAACTGAAGTCGCGCGCGAAACGTTTGAGCGGGTGCTGCAGTTGGACCCCGAAAACGCGCTGGCTCTCACCAACCTAGCGCAAATGGAAAACGAACCGACCACGAAAACTGAATCTGAAACCGATGAATCGCCGTACGATGCTTTGGACGCGGTTGAGTCCGACGTGGAACGCATCCTCATTCACGCGCATCAAACGCTGGAAACCGGCGACGTGGAAGGCACGCGCTTGGCACTCCAAGAAGGGCTTGTGTCGCACCCGGATGACCTCGTGCTGCTCAATGCGATTGGAAATTTATTCTTCCGCGAGAAACGCTACGCGGAAGCAGTTGAGATTTATCATCGGTTGGCCGGGCTCACCCCGGACGATCCCGCGCCGCATTCGCAAGCCGCCACCTCGGCGCTTTTCGATGGCAATGTCGAACTCTTCAACGAGCACGTCAGCCGATTGCTCGAGATTGATCCGGACCACATCACCGGCCTCAAGCTATTGGCCACGGCGAAATTCCACATTGGCGAATTCCCCGAGGCCGCCAAACTCTACGCCCGCGTACTAGAGGCGAACCCGGAGGAAGTGGAATCCACTCTCGCGCTGGGAATGTGTTTTCATAAATTGAAAGACAATGCGCTGGCCGTCTCGTGCTTCCGGCGCGCACTGGAGATTGACCCCTACAACGCCACCGCCGCCAGCAACCTCAAGGCGTTGGCCGAGCCGCAAGCAGAGACGGAGGCACCCGCCTCAACGGAAACCAAATCGGAAAACCCTTTCCCCGCAAATGGCACGGTGAAAGCGGAGACCATTCAAAAGTTGCAGTGCGAAACGGAACCTCAAGCAAATGAGGATGATCTGCCCGCGGCCGCATTGGTGGGCAGCCTTGTTGGTTCGCAGGAATTTTTGAAACAAGGCCAGCACCTTCAAGCATGGAATGCCGCGTTAGAATGTTTGGCGCGACGGCCGTTCCATCCCGAGGCTTGGCTGCATCTCACGGAGATTGCGCTGGACGCCGGTGATGAAGCGCGCGCGCTGCAGTGCCTTGACCGACTGCTGGCACTGTCCCCAAAATGGGATTTGCCCAACGAGGTGCGCGACAATCTCAAGCAGAAGCGCGCGCTCACCACCACGGACATCACGTGGCCGGAGCCGCCCGCCACAAGCGATTCGCCGCGGCTTTCGGTTTGTATGATTGTTAAGGACGAAGAGGAATTTATCCTCCAAGCCATTGAGTCTGTGAAAGCCCTCGCCTATCAAGTGGTGGTGGTGGACACCGGCTCCACCGATCGCACCGTGGCGCTGGCCGAATCGCTGGGCGCGGAGGTGCATCACTATGAGTGGAACGATAATTTTTCCGATGCCCGAAATTATTCGCTCGAGCACGTCACCGGCGATTGGGTTTTAATTCTTGATGCTGACGAAATCATGGACCCCGAAGGTAATGAAGACCTCGCGCGGGATTTGTATTCGGAAAACCAACTTGGCTTCCGCATTCCGCTAGCGAACTTTATGCGGGCGGAGGATCACACCCTGCAGCAAACCGGCGACGGCGTGACCTATGTGCCGCGCCTGTTCCGCAATGCGCCGGGGCTGCACTTTGTGGGGCGCGTGCACGAGCAGATTTTTTCATCCATTGTGGTGCGCCAAGGGCATTGGGGGATGGACTCGGGCATCGGCCGCACGCGGTTGCTGCATTTTGGGTACGACCCTTCGGTGAAAATTTCGCGCGACAAAGTGAAGCGAAACCTCCGGCTGTTGGACAAAGCCGTGGAGGAAATGCCCGACGAACCGGCGTTGCTGATGAACTACGCACTGGATTTATTTAATGACGGCCGCATCGACGAGGCGATCACGCAGAATCGCCACGCGATGGAAGTGCTGGCGCAGCACGAGGCACAGCACGTGATGCCCGAGGTGCGCGAGCGATTGGTCAGCATGTTTTGCTTCCACCTTTTGCAGGCGGAAAATTACGACGAGCTTTTGGAAGTGGCCCACAGCCAATTGGCGAAAGATTGCGGGCCCACTGCGTCCATCCACTACGTGGCCGCGCTGGGACTCATCAAGCAAGGGCGGCAAGCCGAGGCCATCCCGGAGCTACGCGCGTGCATTGAGAAAAGCGATGAACAGACGTTTACCCCGCGCTTCCGTGGCGTAGAAGCGCACGGGCCGTATCATTTGCTGGCCGATTGTTTGACCGGAACGGGCGACCCCGAGGGCGCCTTGGCAGCCTTCCGGAAAGCACTCGAGATTTCACCCGATGCCTCCAGCGTGCGGCACGGGTTCGGCACGTTCCTTGTGAAAAGTGAACGCGCCGAAGAGGCGGTGCAGTTGTTGTTTGAGGCGATTGAAAAAGATTTGATGACGCCCGCGCTGTGGAGCCTCGGCTGCAACATCGTGAACGGACATTTGGACGACACGGAGATTGCGCTGCACTGGACCGATTGCGCCGTGCAGGATCACCCGGACCATCCGGAGATTGCCAAGCAACGCGGCATCGCACTGCTCACGGCGGGCCAGTTCCAGGCTGCCTTGCCCGTGTTTGAGGCGTTGCCGAAACATCCGGCGAATGAAGCAGCACGATTGCTTTGCCGTTTCGCCCTTGGGCAACCCGCCCGGCTGGCCGATGCCGACCACGAAAAAGCCGTCAGTCTGGCGTTTGTGGAATGGACGCGCCGCCTGCTCGAGCGCGGGCACGAAGAGCCGGTTCAGAAACTCACTGAAAATCTGGAGGCCATTTCCGCCACCTTGCCCACCGCGGGCCAAGTGCTTACTGAAGCTGTACTGGTGTCGTAATCGTCATTCCAGCAGTCGACTTTCACCATCACTGGTGTAGTATGCCTTGCCCTGTTCGTCGTAGGCCTCCACGTGCCAGTTCCGATGTGCGGGGCTGACAATGGTTTCGCGGATAAGATATTCCCCGGGTGGCTGAATCGACCGCCACGTGATGGTCTTGGTGGATTCCTCCCATGACCCCTCGAAATGATCCACCGGCCCATCGGTGTGAAAATGAATGAACCGATAGATTTTTGTCTCGCGGTCATATGTTTTAATCCACATAAAATACTCTTTTTCACTCTCGCTGTGAACCACGCCTTCATACAATAATGCACGCCCTCCGGGTGTCCAGCGTGCGCGGCTGGTCATTCGAATGGTTTTCGACTGGCCATCCACCGTTAGAGATTCCGACTCGTTCCAAATCCCGCCGCGGCCCAGCCGGGCCAGCTCGAGCGTGGCGGGGGTGGCGGGCAGTTCAGTTTGGGCACTACCTTTCCGTTCCGCGCGCGTGACCGCGGTGATTTCCAATTGCCCGCCCCGTGAAATTTCCGTTCGGGTTTCCCGCTTACCCGGCGCGAGCTGCATTTCGTTCATGCGCTGGACCACATCCTTAGGCGCTCCTGGAAGGTAAACTGATTGCCATTCGAGCCGGCCGGAGCCCACCTTCCAATTTCCAACAAACCCCCGCACGTAGCCATCGTCCTGCACCACAGTGTAGTGATACATGTTGATATTGGTGTTATAATGTTTTACAGCAAACTCATAGGTCACGGCACCATCGGGATCGAATACTTTTTCCTCCAGGAACAGGCAATGGCCGTTGAGTCCCCAGCGGGTGTCGAGGTGGCAGGTGTTGCTGTTGGTAACGGAGGCATTGGAGGCGGAACTTTCCGATTCCCATCGCCCCGGCTCATCCAGCACCTGCAGCCGTGGATGGCTGGGCCCGGTGGGCGACTGAGGCAGCGAGGGTATCTCGACCGGTTTGCTGTCGCCATTCAAGTTCAGCCAAACCAACAATCCCACCACGGGCAATGCGGCTGCGATGCCGCCCAAGATCCATGCCGTACGCTCGCGCATAAGGCAACCTAGCACGCCCAGCACACGTTGGCAAAATAAGAACTGGACGGACGCAAGCAATTAGGTACATTCCCCGTATGCAAACCCCCTGCAAAACTGATAGTGGACGTGTGGCCCGTGAACTTTTCCTCTGGATTCCAACCCTGCTGGTTATGGCCGGCTTTTGGATTGGTTGTGGCGAAAAAACCGAAGAAGCCCCGGAAAACAGCAACGAACAGGCCGGCCCCGAGGCGAACGCTAAAAACATCAATGCCCCTAGCCCCAGCAGCCAGACCGAGGCGCAACCTTCAATCGCCGAACCGGTAACCCAACTGGTGGCCAACCCAGTGGCAAAACCCGCGGCAGGCGCAAGCTCGCTGGCTTCTCATTTGCCTGAGAAAATGACAATGCTCCTCTCGGCCAACCTCAAGCAGTTGCTGGACAAGGGTGGCCACAAGGAATTTCTCAAGTCTGATATGGTTAAGGAATTCATGGCTGAGATAAATGATGAGCTGGCCATTGCGATTCTCAAAGACCCCGCCGCAAGTGGGCTGGATATCGCGCAGCAGGCGCATGTATTCTTGAATGTGCTACCACCTGCAGAAGATAATGAATTTGGCGAACCCCTCGTGGAGGGAGGCCTGTTGATGGCGGTTAAAAATGCCGCGAAGTTGGAGAAAACGATTAATAAAATCATCGCGGCCACAGGCATGCCTTTGCAGGTGGCTCAGGCCAAGGGCTTCAAGCAGGTAGCCATGGCCGGAATGCCGGTTGCGCTGGGATTCTCAGATCAAGTTTTTGTAATTGTGGGTACGAGTGATGAGGCCAAGGTCTTGCAGGTTCCGGCCATGCTCGAGGCACGCATCAACGGCAACAACAAACTCGACGACAGCCTCAGCGCACATCTCAAGAAAAAGTACGACATCGGGGCTTGGTTTGAGCTCAGCCAGCTGACCAGCATTATGGAAGCAGCCATGGGTGAAGATCCTCTCTCCGACTTGATGATGGACATGTATAAGGACCTCACTTACTCCGCCACGGCCAGCTTCGATGCGGGAGAGGTCAATGCGGATGTGACAATGAGCTTCGGCAAGGAGAACAATCAGTTCGCCGAAATGGGCGGCAAAGGCGCGGATAGTGCGCTGTTGAACCTCGTGCCGGACAACACAATAGTGGCCGTTGCGGAATCGGGGAACATGGCCGCGATCCGGAAGTTTTTCAACAAGGACATCATGCCCCTGTTGTTGAAGAATCCTGAATTCGAAGAGGTCCTCGCTATGATGGAACAAGAAACCGGCCTGACGCTCGAAGAATTACTATCCATTCCCAAGGGCGATATAATCCTTAGTTGGGACAGCCTAGAAATGGCTGAGGGCGATTTCGGCCCCACGCCGGAAGTCGGGTTTCTCTTCGGCCTCACAGTGGAAAACTGGGTAGCCGCCAATAAGCTCATCAATAATGAGCAACTGCAGCAAGGGATGACCATGCTTAAGAGCACGCTGGGTATTCAGTTTGCCCAAAACCAAAAAGCCCTCTTCATTACTTCGAAAAAACACGCGAACGCGGTGGCCGAAGGCAAGGTGGCCAACTCGGTGAAAGGCGCCAAGCGCGCGATGCTGGGCAAGCATGTGGCAGGCGGTTTTGTGCGATTCGCCGGAATTGCCGATGTGATCGAAGTGATGGCCGAAGGTGATGAAGATGCCGAGCAGGCAATCAAAATCCTTCGCAAATTCGACGAAGCCTCGTTCACCAGCGATATGCTCTCGATGAAGAGCAATCTCACCTTCAAGGACAAGAAAACCAACGCTTTGAAGCAAATCGTCGATTTATCCGTTGAATTGGCCGAAATGGCGGGAGAATTCGGAATTGGCAACGATTTCG
>JAPKDK010000425.1 GCA_028872645.1 Verrucomicrobiota bacterium | reverse complement strand
ATTGCGAAATACAAGGGCGTGTATGACGGCGGCTTTGCCAAGGTGCGTGCTGCGCGTTTTGAGCGGCTCAAGAAACTGGGGTTGATTGATAAAGACCTGAAAATTTCCGCACGCTCTGATGACTGGGAGAAGGCACCTAACAAGGAGTGGGATATTCGTAACATGGAAGTGTATGCGGCGATGATCGACAACATGGATCAGGGCATCGGTCGCATTGTGTCGGAGCTTGAGCGGCAAGGCACACTGGACAATACACTTATTTTTTATCTACAGGATAACGGAGGCTGCGCCGAGGGCTACGGCCGTTACAAGCCGAGGAAAGAGTATCGCACTGATTACAAGCCATTAGGGCGCGATGGATTCCAAACCAAAATATGGCCGCCCATGCAGACACGAGATGGTCGTCCGGTGAAAAGCGGCCCCGATGCCATGGCGGGCCCAGAGGATACCTTCACCGGAGTAGGGCGCGGTTGGGCGAATGTATCCAACACCCCTTTTCGCGAGTACAAGCACTTCGCCCATGAGGGAGGAATATCCTCACCGTTAATTGCTTATTGGCCAAAGGGCATCAACGCCAAGCATAACGGCAATCTCGAGAGCCAGCCCGGACACCTCATCGATCTCATGGCCACCTGCGTGGATGTTGCGGGGATCAAGCATCCGAAGGAATTTGCGGGAAACAAAATCCAACCGCTGGAAGGCGTGAGCCTGAAGCCGGCTTTCAATGGAAAGAAACTTGGGCGCACAGATGCGCTTTATTTTGATCATCATCTTAATGGCGCGATCCGTGACGGTCAGTGGAAGCTGGTTCGCTACGGCGATTCCGGCCGGAATGCCAAGCTGCATCCCTGGCAACTCTACGACATGGAGAATGATCGCTCCGAACAAAATGATTTGGCAAAAAAATATCCTGACAAGATAAGGGAGCTGGCTGCCAAATGGGAAAAGTGGGCTGTGCGGGCTCGAGTGAAACCGTGGCCATGGAAAGTCGATTAAGCTCTTTGAATTACATTTTTTGAATTAATCAAATCTGTACCCTCATCGCCTCTGAGCACGATATTTAGTAAACTTATAAAAGTATGAGCACAAGAGAACCTCGCCTCATCGACCGCCGCAGCTTCCTTCAGGGCGCCGGCTTGTCCTTGGCCCTGCCGTTCCTGAAAAGTGGAGCTCCACGGGCCTTCGCAGCAGCGCCTGCAGAACGCCCACGGCGGATTCTGGCCATCGGCAATCACCTGGGCTTTTATCCCCAGGCATTCTTCCCGAAGGAGGCCGGCGCGGACTACGTCAGCAGCCCGACCCTGAAGAACATTGAGAAGCACCGCAAAAATTTCACCGTGTTCTCGAACCTCGACCACGACGCCACCGGCGGGCACGGCGGAGTGAACGCGTTCCTCACCGGCATCCGCAAGCAGGAATCAGTGGGCTTCCCCGAGAAGAACATCTCGCTCGACCAGGTCGCCGCCGAACACAGCGGCAGCGCCGCCCGCTTCCCCTCGATCACCGCCGGACTGGCGG
>JAPKDK010000128.1 GCA_028872645.1 Verrucomicrobiota bacterium | reverse complement strand
CATCCCCTTGATTCATAATATTCTCATAAATGCCCGCCAACCGCATCAGCTTGTTGGTTTCATTCTGCTGAATCTGAATCACTTTGCCCTCAAACAATTTGTCCAAGTGCGCGCGGGTTGTGGTGATGTGGTTGGTATGAAAATGTAGTTCCTTGAGTTGTTCGCTGATGTGACTGTTCAACTCTTCAAGTTCAGCCTCGCGTTGTTTCAGGTATTTCCCGCGGGCTTGGAGTCGCTGGATGAGGTCACGTAAACCCGGGTCGGTAATTTCCAAGTCACCCGCCGCGGTGATGCGATTGAGATCCCCGAATCGCCGCTCGATGGTGCGGTCATCTTCCGGCTGCTTTGTCTTATGTTCCTCGGATTCTTCTGTTTTTGCGGTATCCACCATGGTCTTGGGCTTTTCGGCTTCTTTCGCAATCTCCACCTCTTTCTTCTCCGCCGCCGCCTGCTTGACCTTGTCGGACTGCTCGACCGCCGACTGCAACAACATGTCTTTCGATTTCAACGTCAATCCAACTAACGTGGCGATAAACAAAATGCCTCCCAACAGAGCGACAAACCATCGTGATTTTAAAATCTTTTTCATATCATTCCCCCATTAAATTTTCGTGGCCATTCCGCTGGCTTCGCGTAGCAGCACCATTTCATCGATGGCATTCTGTTCTGTGCGGCGAACTTCGCGTTGGTGCAGCGTTTGTTTTTTGTCACGCATCTTTTCGAGTGCCTCGCGGCGTTGACGGGCTTCGAGCAGCAACTGCCATTTTTCATCCATCACACCCTGCAAGCGTAGCAGTTCCGGTTCCAACTCCGCCAACTGCGCACGCAACGAACGCAGCGATCCCTGCAATTGGGCCAAATCGCCGCTCTGCGCCTGGCCGTCGAAGGCGCTGCGACAGGCGGTTAAATTTGCATCTACCGCTTCGCCCAGCGCGCGCCAGTGCAATTGCAGCGCTTCCACTTCGCCACGGGCGCTGGCGTACACATCGCTGGCTACTTGTTCCTCATTGGAACGAACCTCCAGCACGGTCTTGAGTGAAAATTTAAAAGGTTTCATTTCAGGCCATCATTGGCGGTTGCCCGCCGGGTTGTTGTTCGGGCGCGGGGAAACCGGCCTGCGGTTGCATTTGCGGAGCAAATTGCCCTTCCGGCGCAAGCTCGGCTTGCCTCAGAGCTTGGATGAGTTGCTGCCAGCTTTCCTCTCGGCCATTGCCCACGGTGGTATCCTGCCGCAAAAATTCACGCAGCGGCTCGTGCAAGCTGATGGCTTCGTCGATCTTCGGATTGCTGCCGGGCTGATACGCGCCAATCGAAATAAGGTCCTGGCTCTTGCGATACACCGCCATACATTCGCGTGCGTGGCCCATGTGGGCGCGTTCCTCGGGTGAGAGCAGATCATGCGCGAGGCGGCTCACGCTCTCTAAAACGTCAATGGCGGGATAATGATTTTGCGAGGCCAATTCGCGCGAGAGCACGAGATGCCCGTCGAGTATGGACCGCGCGGCGTCGGCCACGGGGTCATTCATATCATCGCCTTCCACCAATACATTAAACAGGCCAGTGATGGAGCCGTGCTCGTTGTTGCCCGCGCGTTCGAGCAGTTGCGGCAACAACGAAAAAACCGAAGGCGTGTAGCCACGCGAACTAGGGGGCTCGCCAATGGCGAGGCCAATCTCGCGCTGGGCCATCGCAAAACGGGTGATGGAATCCATCATCAATAAAACGTTTTTGCCTTGGCTTCGGAAATGTTCAGCGATGGTCATTGCCAAAAAAGTTCCCTTCACGCGGGCAAGTGCCGGTTCATTGGAGGTGGCGACGACGACCACAGATTTTGCACGGCCTTCCTCATCGAGATCGCGTTCCAAAAATTCGCGGACTTCCCTGCCCCGCTCACCGATGAGGGCGATCACGTTCACGTCCGCCTCGGATTTGCTGGCCATCATCCCCATCAAAGTGGATTTACCCACGCCGCTGCCGGCGAAAATGCCGAGGCGTTGGCCGCGGCCAAGCGGAGTAAATGTGTCGATGGCTTTGATGCCGGTTTCAAAAGGTTGATCGATGCGGCGGCGCTTGAGTGGGTGCGGTATTTGGAGATCCAGCTCGGCGAGTGGCTGGTGCGGGATATCACCCAAATCATCGAGCGGCTGGCCCATGCCATCGATCACCCGGCCCAAGAGTACCTCGCCCACAGGCACGCGGAGAGAATGCCCGGTGGCGACTACTTCGCTGCCCGGGCAAATGCCCTGCGCATCGCCAAGCGGCATCAGGAGCAGATTGCGATCGCGAAAGCCGACCACTTCGGCCAGTAGATTTTTGCCGGTGATGCGCGACTCGATGCGGCAGATTTCGCCAACCGCCGCCATCGGGCCCTGCGATTCAATGACCAATCCGATCATCTGCGTCACGCGGCCGCGGTTCTCGACGAGGCGGGTGTTGGAAAGACGCGATCGAATCTGACGAACCCCTTGGCTCGTGCGGGAACTGGCTTTTTGTTCGTTGGCAATCATTTTAGAATTTATGCGCTAACCGCTTCACGCAACAGGGCTTCGCGGGTTTCGCGGCGGCCATCGATGACGCCACAGCGGGTTTCCACGAGGCAACCGCCGCGCGAAACTTCCTTGCCCTCCAAATACCGCACGCGGCGTTGATGGGGCGAATCCTGCAGCAGCTCGCTCTGATGACTCTTTAACATTTTCAAATCTTCGGGATGCAAATGGACCGACACCTCGGCATCCTGTTCGCAGTGCTCGAGCGTTTCCCGAATGGCGGCCTCGATGACGCCGGTGCTGATGGGCAGCCCGTGCACGAGGCGGATGGCCGCTTCAGTGGAAAATTCAATCAACTCCGCTTCCAAATCGTTAAGGCGCGCGGCGAGTTGGGATTGCACGGTTTCCTCGATGGTCGCCAGTTGTTGATTGGCACCTTCGGCCTGGGCGGCTTCCAATTCGGTGCGCAGGGCGGCGAGTTGCGGCTCATACTCGGCAGCAGCCTCATCGCGGCCGCGTTGGTGGGTGGCAGTTTCCTGCTCGACGAGTTGCTCCTCGCGTGTGGGGCCGGCGGGTTCCTCGGGCAGCAAGGCCTCGGCGGGGCCAATGGCCAGTCGAATGCCGCGTAGCGGGGCTTCAGTTACAATATTGTCGATGGCTTGTACCATAAAATGTTCTTCCTATTAATCACCTTCCAGTGAGATTTCGCCTTCGGTTTCGAGTTGGCGCACCACGTCGATGATGGAGTTTTGGTTGACCTCCACTTCGCGCAGGGAGATTTTGCCCATATTCTCGATTTCTTCGCGCACGTTTTCGGCCGCGCGTTTGGAGAGCGATCCGAGCATGGCCTCCTTGAGCGTGTCGGTGGCGGCGCTGAGGGCCACGGCCAGTTTGCTGGCATCCACTTCGCGCATAATTTTCTGGATGGTCTTCACATCAAGCGTCTGCAAATCGTCGAAGGTGAACATCTTCATGCGGATGGAACGCACGAGGTCGGGGGCGCGCTCGTCCATGTTGTCGAGCAACTTCTTGCGCTCTTCCTTGCTCATGGCGTTGAGCACGGCAGCGGCGGATTTTTCGCCACCGGTTTGGTTCAACGCGCGGCTGACGCGTTCGCCAACCTTGGCGGAGAGCACTTCGCCGAGGGTTTCCACCACCTCGATGGGGGTGGACTCGAGGGTAGCAAGTTTTTCGACCACCATTTCGCGCACCTTTTCCGGCAAGCTCATAAGCACCTCGGATCCTTTTAGCGCGGGTAAATAACTAACGACCAGCGCGATGGTTTGCGGGTCTTCTTCCTTGAGCAGATTACAAATAGAAACAGAATCCAAATCGATGATTTGCTGCATCGTCGCCACACTCGTGCGGGCAGTGCCCACGCGGCCGATGATTTCCGCCGCCTTAAATAACCCCACGGATTTTTCCAACACGGCCCGCGTGAAATCCACCGAGCCACTGATGCCCGATTGCGCTTCCACCGCCATGCCGGTGAATTCCTGCAGCACCGCGCCTTGCATGTTGGCGTCGAGCACCGGTAGGTTTGCCATCTCGGCGCACACCAGTTCGCGCTCGTTATCATCAAAATTCTTGATGATATCCGCCGCCGCATCCTCGCCCATGACGATGAGGAAGGCCGCCAACTTCTGTGATTGGGTCAACTGCAAGCCTTTTGGCTCATTTCTCTTTTTTTTGCGTTCAGCCATGGTTCAATTCAGTTTTAAGTTCAACTTGCGGCTCCGTCATCGGAGTTGCCTTCATCGTCCTTATCCTCATTGCCGCCAGCGAGCCAGCGGCGGGCGGCCACAGCCATGGATTCGGGGCTTTCCTTGATCATATCGCGGAGCACCTCGATGTTCACACGCTCGGGCTGCTTCTTGCCGATCCCAAAGTCCATGATCAGTTTTTGTTTTTCCTGCTCGATGACTTCGACATCATCTTCATCCTCTTCATCCGCCATAGCCTCAAGCATCTTACGGCGCTCTTTCTCCTCCTTGCGGCGGTCCATGAGCTGCTGGATTTCGGCGGTCGAAAGTTTGGAAGGGTCTTTCAAAGCTTCTTCAATATCTTCCAATGACTTGGCTGAGTCGGCAATCTGCGATACGGCGTCGATCGCTCCCGTAGATGCTCCACCGCCTGCTGGCGCAGCCATCATCGCGCCAGCCGGCGCGGCCACCATCGCGGTGCCGGCAAGCAATTGACCCACCGGCACGCCGGTCGGGATCACATCATCGGCACTGCGTTTCACCAGCTTCACAAAAGCCATCAACGCGCCCGCACCCAGCAACACGTACAGGATGTTGCGAACCAAGTCACTAATCATGGCTTTTGTGGTGGCGGAATCAAGTTCCTCCTTCGCGACGGTGAGATGGGCGTCATTAAAGAGAATTTCCTCCACCACAATATCATCGGGCCGAACGCCGCCCACGCCGCCATCAATATGCAGGCCGATGGCATTTTTCACCACGTTGGTCAGCTGCAACATGGCGGCGGCATTACGCGCCGTGGCACCCTGGGCAACCAGCACCGAGGCAGTAATGCGCTCGGGTTTACCCACGGCCATCACTGTGTTGGTGGTGTTTTGGCTGTTGTTAAACGTAATCGTTTTCTCTTCCTTGTTTTGAGTGTTGTTGGCCAAGGCACCTCCGGCGTTGTTGGTGCTAGTGTTGGTGTTGGCAGTGGCCCCGACCACGCCGCCGGGGCGGGGGGTACTGTCGCCACTGCTGTCGAGCGTAGATTGATATTGATTGGTCACTACTCCATCGGGATCAAAATTGATGGAGGTGTGCGTGATCTGGTCGTGGTTGATTTCCGCGCTCACGGTGACAATCACCTGCCCCGGGCCGAGTGCCGGTTCCAGAGTAGACCGCACCTGGGCCGCCAGGTACTTCTCGTAATTGCGACGGGTGGTCAGCCGGTTGTTGGCCATTGCAAACGCGCCATTTCCCTCGCCCGACGTGGTAAGCGTGTTGCCATAATTATCAGTCACCATCACGTTGTTGGGCTGCAACCCCTCAATGCCGCCGGCCACTAAATGGCGGATGGAATGCACCGCCTCGGGCCGAATGGATCCCGCGCTGCTGAGGTTCAACAGCACAGCCGCCGTTCCTTTTTTATTTTCATCCACAATTAAACGCGTCTTGGGCAACACCACATGCACGCGGGCACTGCTCACGCCTTGGATCATTGCAATGCTGCGCGCCAGCTCACCCTGCAACGCGCGCACCTTATTATTCTGCTGCACAAAATCCGACATGCTCACGGTGTTTTTATTATCAAACAACTCCCAACCCACATCGCCGGCCTTGGGCAGGCCGCGACTGGCAAGCGTCATCCGCAGGCTATAAACCTTTTCGCGCGGCACCATAATGCTGGTGCCACCGGCACCGGCTTCGAAGGGAATCTTTTGCTCCTCCAGCACCGCAATGATTTCGCCGGCGGACTTGGAATCCATGTTGCCATACAGCAAGGCAAAATCCGTTTTGCTGGTGAAAAACACCACCACCGACAGCGCGCCTGCGACGAGCAGGCCGGAGGCGGCCACGGTTACCTTTTGGTTCACGCCAAGCTGCTGCCAGATGGTCAGGAGCTGCATCGCCATTGCTTTTATTTTATCCATTATTCAGTTTTGTTTGGGTTTGCAAAATTGGGTTCACTAAATCTGCATGCGCATTAATTCCTGATAGCCTTCAAGCAGTTTGTTACGCACTTCCACCATCAGCTGGAATGCCACGCCGGCTTCCTGCATGGTGATCATCACTTGATGCAGCGGGATATCTTTCCCGCCCAGCAAATCGTTCACCGCCTGAGTGGAGTCAAGCTGCTTGGAGTTGACCTCGTTGACAAATTTATCCAGCACGCCGCCAAAACCCACCGCTTCCGGCTTGCCCGCCGCCTGCGCCCCCTCCGGCGCCACAGCCGCGCCGACCTTACTGGCATCAGTGATGTCGCGGCTGCGATCCATAATCGCGCGTTGCTGGCGGTAAATGTCCGCCAGCCCCTGCGCTGCTACTGGATTTATGGGTATCATTATATACGGGCGTTAAATTTAATTCTTACCAATCGCCAGCGTTTGCATCGCCATTTGGCGGGCGGTGCGGATGATGGAAAGGTTGGCCTCCATCGCGCGGGAAGAGGCGATCAAATCGGCCATCTCCTCGTGAACATTTACATTCGGGTATCTCACCATGCCATCCGCGTCCGCATCGGGATGGCCCGGTTGATGCATAATTTTGAACGGGCGGTTGTCCGTTTCAATCCCCGCCACGCGCACTTCGGCCTTGGCGCTGTAGGGGTCAAACTGATTGGCCATGACCGTTTCAAAGCGCACGACTTGGCGTTGGTACGGGCCGCCGTTGCTGGTGCTGGTGGTGTTGGCGTTGGCGATGTTTTGGGAAATGACTTCCATCCGCACCTTCTCCGCCTGCAAAGCGGAAGCGGCGCTGTCGGCTCCGGGTAAAATATTAATGTTCATAATAGCGGGTTGGGGAAAGGTTATCGGGTTTTAATGGCGGAACGCAGTTTGGAAAACGTGCCGTTGATCATTTGCGTCTGCATGTGATGGGCCACCATGTTTTTTTGTAACAACATCAGTTCCTTTTCAAGTTGCACCGTGTTGCCATCACGATTCTGTGCTATGGCGGAAGTGTCCGCCGTGATGCGCGCCTTCACCCCGCGCACGGTATCGGCCGAGCCGGAGCCGATTGCATGCGAAAGCTCCGAGGCAAACGAAGCCTGCACATCCATCCGCTTGTAATGAGGCGTCTCAATATTCGCCAAATTACTCGCGATGGCCTCCTGCCGCAGGGCAGTGGCATCGAGCATCTTCTTCACACCTTGATAGTTGGCACCGTTAAAAAGCGCATCAATCATGCCTCGCGTGCAGCAAGCCCCGTGCCACTATAGGGCCCAAAATGAAAATTTCGTAAAACTCGCATATTTGGCCTGTTTTTTCATTTTAAGCCGATCTAATGAACCTGATGAACTCGACAATTATGGCATTTTTTTCCATTTAGTCAAAATTGGGATTTTTCGTGATTATTTTCAAAAAATGACGTTTTTGAATCTGAATACCATTTTCAAAAAGTTGGCCCGAAATTTGCTGCACCGTGCCGGATAATCATGCTTGGCATAGGCTGAGCAACCAAGAGAATGAAGCCGATAGAATGAATCTACGAGCCATTCAAGTTACCGCTCTGTTGGGCGGCGCGCTGATATTTCAGGGTGCCCTGCCCCCGCGTGCGAGCGGAACCGAAGCGCCAGCGGCGTTGGTGCCGGAAACCCCCAGCCAAACCGCCGGTCGCCTGATGGCCGAGCAGTGGCTAGTCATCATGCAAAGTTGGTTCAAAGGTGGCGCTCGATTTGTGGGACACCTTCAAGGCTTGAATCATGCCGAGGCCCTCGGGGAAAATGAATTCCCGGCAGCCCCATGGACTCAACGGCCCTTGTGCGGCCCATTGGCGTTGG
>JAPKDK010000127.1 GCA_028872645.1 Verrucomicrobiota bacterium | reverse complement strand
CGTCGGGATAATTGACCGACATCACAAAAGGCGCGTCGCCCGCGCGCATGAATTTGCCCGCCTCCGCCGCGATGCGGCGCACGTCGCGCTTGCCGAAGCTGATGGACGAGGACGGATTCCAATGGCGGTCGAGCGGAAATGCGCTCGTGGGGTTCACGTGAATTTTACCAAGCAACGCCGTGCGATAGCCGGCGGACTTGAGCAGCGAAAAGAGGTTTGGCCATTTTTCGTACATCGCAAATTTATGAGTCGCGAGTCCGAGCTGACCGTTGCGATGCGGGTAGCGCCCCGTGAGAAAACACGCGCGCGACGGGCTGCAAACCGAGTACGGCACCCACGCAGTTGCGAAGCGCACGCCCTCGCGCGCGAGTTGATTGAGATGCGGCGTGCGCGCGTACGAATCGCCGTAGCAGCCCAGATCGGGTCCGTTGTCTTCAGAGACGATGAGCAGCACGTTGGGCTTTTTGCGCGATTGTTTTTTTGGCGCGGCGGTGACGATGTCCGTCACCTTCACGCGCTGGAAAGTCATATGCGCGCGGCTGCCTTCATAGAGAATTCCAACGGTTTTATCGTCGATAATCGACAGGCACGAGTAGCCCGCGCTCCCCCATTCATCGAGGAGCAGTTGCGAATCCGCGGGCCACGTGAGGCCGCGGTCGTTGGATGACTTGATGGTGATGTGATTCCGACCGGCGAGACTGTTGGGATTGGAAAACAAAAGATGCAGCCCCGGTTTACCAGTGCGTTCGCCGTCGATACTGATGAGGCTGGCCATACACGCGCGCGGCTCGATGAGCGCCTCGAGATGCGTGGGATGCGTCGCCCACGTGCGGCCCATGTCGCGCGTGATCATCACCACGCGGCGGCTCTGGCGATTGTACCGGCAGTTAAGCATCAGCACGCCCGGCTCAATCTCCGCCACTTGCGCCTCGGTGGTATCATCAAACGCGCCCGTGCCCACTTGCCAAGTTTTGCCGTGGTCTTTAGAAAAAATAATCGTCGAGTGTGGCAACCGACGCTTTGCCGGCGGATCCTGATATTGCGCGGCAAAAACAATCGTGCCATCGGCCATCGTGATGCCTTTCCCTGGGCCTTGCAAAATGAAGCACCACTCCGGCTTTTTGATTTGCTCGGTTATATTAATAGGCAGGGACCACGTCACTCCGTCGTCATCCGAACGCACGAGCATTAGCTGGCCCGTTTCCTCCGGCTTCATACCCGGCCCGGAACCCACCCACGAACGATTGCCGTGGCTCCAAGTGGCGGCCACCCAAATCGTGCCGGTGTTGCGATCCACCAAAACCGCCGGATCACCGATGCCGTCGTAGCGCCATTTGGCGGCGCGGCCCATATCCATAATCGCGCGCGCCGGTTCCCACGTACGGCCGCCGTCGGTGCTGCGCGACATTCCCACGTCGATGTCGCCCGGCAAATCGCCGCCGCCACGGTACCGCAAATCGTACACGCCAATCAACGTGCCCTTCGGCGTGGTGGCTAGGCCTGGAATGCGGCATGTGTTCACCCCGCCCTGTCCACCTTGCCGAACCGCCACGCCGAGGCGATGCACTGCGCCGCTGGCGGATTGCGGCTTGTGAATTTTCCCATCGGAAAACTTCAGGTACGCGCACAAAGCTTTGAGTGTCCGATCGATGTCGGCGCGTTCGGAGAGCTTCACCGACAGCCAAAAATAATTCGCGCCCTCGTGAAGCGATTGTTTGCCTTTGAAAATGTGCGCGCCCATTTTGTCAGCGATCGATTCCCAGAATGGCTTGGCGGCACCAAAATTTTCTGAGCTGCCGGAGGCAAGCCATTCCACGCCGGCCAAATCCTTCTCCGTGATGCTGCCGCTCAATGCCACCGCAGCTTCAGTTAAAGAGATTGGATTTAGAGAGCCGGTGGTTTCCACCTTCACGCGCAACATTGGATTCGTGCTCAGCCCAATTAGCACGGGCACTTGAACATCTTCGACCGTGACGCTCACTATTTTCTGCGGCTTCGCGGACAACAGCGCCACATCATCAATGAGAATGCCGGAACCTTCCGGGCTGGTGCAGGTGAAGCGCAGCCTTTCGGGATTGCGCGCCAGCGGAATAACCACGCGACTCTTGAACGCGCGCCCCACCGCCACCGCGCGGTCGCCATTAAAAACCTCAAACCACTTGTCCTTCACGCGTTCCTCCACACGAAACGTAAACGGCGCGCGCGATGTCCAGCGTTCGGCCTGGAACACCAGTTTCCCCGGCAACTTGATGGCCGCCGGCGGCATGAATTCAATCCGCCGCTCTTTACCGCCGAAAATGTGAAGGCATTGTTTACCGGTGTATTGATACTTCGCCGTCACTTCCGCGTGACCGGCCGCAGCCGTCCAGGTTCCGGCGGTTGTTTTGATTTCGCGGATCTCCCCGGCGGAGGCCTTTTCGAATCCCGTTTTCAAATCCGCCCAAGCCACGACAGGTAAGAGCAGGATTGCCAATAATCTAGTCATTTGCATTTTCCTTTTGTGTGAGTGTGTGAAGGGTGAGGTTTTCCAAATCAGTTTTTGCGGCGGGCAAAAGCGCGCTCGCCGCATAGCCAATCAACAGACACGACGTGATGCCGATGAACGCATAAAGATAACCGTTGGTTTCCGTGGCGCGCCAAATCCAAATCATCACCGCTACGCCACCGAGCAATCCGATGAATGCCCCGCGCGCGTGGGCGCGGGTGGTGAGGATGCCAAGCAAAAATAATCCGCCGAGCGCGCCCATAAACATTCCGATGACTTTGAAATACTCGCTCATCAACGAACGGATTTCCGGGCTGATAAAAAGCAACCCCGCCACCGTGCCGAGCACGCCCATCGTGAAGGTCAAAACCTTCGCGGCTCTAAGATAACCCGCTTCGGAATCGCACCGGTTGAAGGGCCGCAGAAAATCAGTAACGAGTGTCGTTGCGGTGGAGTTCATACTGCTAGACACCGTCGACTGTGCCGCCGCGAAGATGCCCGCCACAATGAGGCCCGCGATGCCGACCGGCAATTCGGTGGCGATGAACATCGGAAAGACTTGGTCGTTTTGAATGGTCGGATTCAGTTGCGTTGGATTGGAATGGTAAAAAGCGTACAAGCCCGTGCCGATGAAGAAAAAAAGTAGCGACCCAAACGTCGCCATTATTCCGTTGGCCCAAATCGAGCGCGCGGCGGCGGTGGTGCTTTTGGTGGTCATATAACGCTGCACCACCGCTTGATCGGAAGTGTAACTCGAAAGATTTTGGCCAATCCCGCCGAGGATGATGACCCACAACGCAAGGGTGGTGAAACTGTCGGGACTAAAATCAAGGTTCACCAAAGTAATTTTGTCATTCGCCTTCGCGAGATCGAGCACTCCGCCAAAGCCGCCGTCTACGCCGCCAAGAATGTAAAACACACAAACCACCGCGCCGCCGAGCAGCACCACGGTTTGGATGGTGTCCGTCCAAATCACCGCCTCCACGCCGCCCATCGTGCAATAGATGAGGCACAGCACGCCCATCATCAGCACGCTTTGCCACGGAGTCAGCGGCGTGACGGCGGAAAGCGCCAGCGCCGTGAGTGCCATCACGATGCCCATTCGCGAGATGTGAAACAGCGTAAAGAGCCCGCTGCCGAGCAGACGCACCGGCTGGCTGAATCGTTTGCCGAGATATTCGTACGCGCTCGTGGCGTCGATGCGCCGAAAGAAAGGCATCGCGCCATAAATCGCCAGCGGCGCCACGGCGGGAATCATCAGCATACCAATATAGAGTAACCAATCGGTGGCGTACACTAGCGCCGGCAGCGCCACGAACGTCAACGAGCTGAGCATCGTCGCATAAATCGAACATGCCGCCGCCCACCACGGGATGTTTTGGCCGCCGCGAAAATAGTCGTCCGTGTTTTTGTTTTTGCGCATGAACCACACGCCCACGCCGACCATCGCCAGCAGGTACAACGCAAGCACCGTGAAGTTGATGACACCGAAAGGTTTTTTATTTTCGATGGGCGTGAGACGCCACACCTTTGCGCTGCGTACGCGCGGTTTGATTTCGCCGCTGGCGAGGATGATGTCCTCGCCCCATTTCACCGCGGGCGTAGTCACGTGATTCGCTGGCAACGGCCCCGCGTCAATCCACGTATCGGTGATCGTGTGATACGCCCACGCACGCTTGGGAAAGCCCGGATGCGTTTTCACAAATTCCGCGTCCGCCACAACCTTTTCGAGCAACCCCCCATCCGCGCCGCCCACCACGAACACGTGTGATTGTCCCACCGCCACCGCCGTGCCCGCCATAATCGGTTTCGGCGACCCCGTGCGTTTACGCCATACTTCAGCCTTGCCGCTCTTGTGTCGCTCGGGACTAAACTCATAAACATCATTCATCGCGATGATCCCCTTGATGCCTTCAACCTTCGCGTCCTGCCGCCGCCCGCCGAAAACGTAAAGGCACATCTCGCGCCCGTTGTGCTGCGCCCCCATTTGATTAAACGCTCGCTCTGGCCCCGGCCACGGCGGGAGTTTTTCCCACTTCGATTCGTTGTCCCCCAAATCCAATCTCCAAAAATTTTTCGTAGCCGTGTCCAGCCCCGCCCCCCTCTGTCCGCCCGCGACATAAACCATTTCACCAATCACCGCCGCCGCGCCGCCGGTGCAAGCCTCAGGCAATGAAGGCAATTTCGTCTGATTCAACTTTTTCGTTTTAGCGTCCCACTCCAGCCGGAACACCTCCGAATAAACCACCTCCCCCGTTTCCCCCCCAATACAAACCACGCCCTTTTCAGTCGAAACGCACACCCCGTAACCCACGGGAGTTTCCAGTTTGAAACCGGTTTTCCATTCGTAAACAAACTCTTCTCCTTCTGCCTTCTGCCTCGTCAAAACCCACACGCTATCGTGATAAGCCTTCGGCACCTCCCACAAATCTCCGCCCACGGGAATAGGAAAATTCGCACCGCCGGCCACGATGAGCGCGTTGTTGTGCACACCGACGAACGGCCCCGCCACGCCGATGGGGTTCGGCAAATCAGGCAGTGCCTTTGCCGCGAGCCGCGCCTTGGCACCCATCGCCGATGGGCCAATCACCAACAAAACTGCAAAAAGATATTTCATGATCATTCCTCCAAATGGCGCAAAATAAACTCTCGCCCATCAGTCACGTGACGACGCATCACGCGCTCGGCCTCTTTCAGGTTTCCCTTCCGCAAAATCATCACCAACTTTTCGTGATCGCGATGCGTGCGTTCGGCGGAATCCAGTGGCAACGTCCCCGGCTTGTTGCGCGCGATGACCGATAGCAGCCGGAGATCCATCACCATTTTGGTGAGCCACGGATTATCCGCCGCCTCGATCAGCACGCGGTGAAATTTCAAATCATTATCCAGCCACCGCCGCAACACCACCGCCGTCGCCGTGCGACCTTTGCTTTGCTGGATGCGCGCGAGCAACGTCCGCCAATCCGCGCACAAACGCTCGAGCTGTTCCAATTGATCCGGCCGAATTCGCGCCGCCGCTTCGCGTGCTGCGAAGCATTCCAACTGTTCGCGCAATGCGTAAAGCTGGACAATTTGTTTACGATCCAGCAGTCGCACAAACGCCCCCGCGCCAGGCACGTGCTCTACCAACCCCTCACTGGCCAGCCGATTAAGCGCCTCGCGCACCGGCACCATGCTCACGCCTAGCTCCGCGCCCAGCTTACGATTCACCAACCGCGTGCCCGGTGCCCAATACCCCGCAGCCACGCGCTCACGGATAGCGTGATAAGTTTCATCGGCAAGCGAACTGGACGGTGTGGAAGTCATTTGTAATCTCATGTTATAACAAAAGGGCTTTGTGCTTCCCTCAGCGGAGTTTGTCCAGCGAATTTTTAATAAACATTCCGAACTAATCTCACTCGGTTCAATGCTTGCCAAGACGGTGAGTTGCTATAGGATTTCCCAATGAGTAACGGCAATTTGGCAGTGCAGCGATTTATGGCGGTGATCAAGGGCGTGTGCCAAAAGACGGGGCATCCCATGCCCCCGCACCTCACCCCGCTGGCAGAGGGCCACGCGATTCCCGAGCCGCCGCCGTTGGAGGAGGCGTTGGAGACTGCGGGATTGGCGCTCGACGATGCACAGAGTGCTTGCCTATTTGCCAATATCGTAAACCTTACCATCAACGACGGCCGCGTACGGGACCGTTCGCTGGTGAAATTGGCGGCGGAAACATTGCGACTGGACCGCGAAAGCGCGCGTGATGTGCAAGAGGCGCTGGAGGCACGCCTTCAGCCGAATGCGTTTCGCGACGATGATGAATGGGCGCTTTTTTGTGCGGTGCTGCTCGCCATGGCAGCAGCTGATGAGGAGGTGACGCAAAGTGAGACAGCTTATCTTCAACGCTTTGTGCCAAACCTCGGTCACATTGAAGCGGGCAAACGATTGCTTTCGGAAAAAGCGGACACACTGGATGAAGAAGTGGCGCGACTGAGCAGTCGGCAAAAGCGTTTCCTCACCACGCATGCCATCGGGATGATGCTCATCGATGGCGAGTACAAAGGCACCGAAGCGGAATTACTAGAATCTCTTTCCGAACAAATGTCGCTGGCGCAGTATGATCAGGATCGGTTGATGAAGGGAATGTACGCGCTGTACAACGTGAGCGTGTTGGCTTAGCCAAACAACCCGTGCAGTTTTTTCACTGGGAAATTTTTCCCGGGACACACCGTTTGCTCCAACTCTCGGTGGACGCGAAACTTGGGGCGGCCACGGAGGGTTTTGTTTTTCAGATAATCAATCAGCTCGACGAGTGATTGCTGCTGCTTGGCGGTGACCCATTTTTCCTGAAAATTTCCAACCACGCAAATGCCGATGGAATTGGCATTGTAAGTTTCACTCTTCACGTGGCCGCCTTTGATTTGGCGGAGCCAACGATTGCCCACTTCCACTTTGCCATCGGCAGAGCCATTGGTGCCGTTGCAAATAACGAAGTGATAAGCGAGGCCATTATCCATTCCGCGCCGACGATGGGCGGCATCAAAAATCTTCGCGTTGCCATTACCCGTGGCGCTGTGGTGAGCGATTATGTTTTTCCACTTGGTGGTGTTAATGCGTGGCTTGTTGATTGTGGTAAGCGGCAACGAAGCATAATTAACACGCAAATGAATGCGCTGGCCGGGGACGATAAGGTCCTTGGTGAGACCGTTCCAGAGTTTGAGCTGGGTGACGGAAACGCGGTAGCGTTGGGCAATGGCACTGAGGGTGTCGCCCTTTGCCACCACATGATAGCGACGCAGCACCGCCGCCAGCGCGTCGATTGGATTTAGCAACAAAATGCCGCCAACAATCGGTGCGGTGGTGCGCAAAAAATGGCGACGCGTTTCCTCCATAGCGTTTGCACACCGTAATGCGGGCGTAAAGTGGAGTCGAGTTTTTCCAGCCAAAATTGGCAAGGGGTTATTCCCAATTCGCAAATAATTCGTTGAAAATCTCCTGAATAAATGCGGCCACCTCCGGTTCGCCCGAGGCGCGGGGGCCGGCAACGTTCAGGACTTCCACCTCATTTTTGCGTAAAAAACCGGCCAGTTGCGGGGCGTTGTCCGACGCATCCTGCAGCCCGCTGAGATGAAGGCAGGGTTTATCGTGGGCAGCGGCCAGCTCCATAGTAGCCAGCGAGCCACCGGTGAGTTGCGGAGCGAGGCTGATGATCAGGGTGGCATCTGAATCTTTGACGTTCCATTCCGTCCGTTGGAGGTAATCGGCCTCCGGGGTTTCGCGCAGGTGATAGCGGGTGTCAATTTCGCCATCCTCCGCCAAGCGCCCGTGTGGACACCAGCCGCCATGCGGGTTGCTGTTGGCGATGGCCCAATCGAGCGCGGCGCGGTCGGCACCGGTTTGGCCTCCGGAAATGAGAGTTGGAAAATCCACTGCCGGAGAGAAAGCCAAAGCTCGCCAATTTAGGCGAGTTGAATTATTCAACCCGCGTGGCGGAACAACCGAACAT
>JAPKDK010000126.1 GCA_028872645.1 Verrucomicrobiota bacterium | reverse complement strand
AAGGGCTTGGGCTTGTGACCGTCTTTGCTGCGGCTTTGGGCGACGTTGCCGGCGGCGAGGATGAGACCGGCCATCGCGTGGCGGTGGCTGCTTACGCGGGCGATGTTGCGCCACGCGTTGACCATATCACTGGCGTGCACGCCCGCTGAATCGCCGTGAGTGCGGCGTCCATAATAGTTACCTTTCCAAACTTCCACCTGCCGCAGGATGAGTTGGTTTGCCGCAAGCGAAATGGCCTCGCCCACGTGCTCGGGCAGGATGCCCTCCGCCAACGCCGCGGCCGCGGCCTCGCTGGCTTGAGGGCCGTTGAGTATCAGCAGATTGAGCGCGAATTTTTCTACCCACGCGTCATCGGCCTTGCGTTTGCCGACGGGGCGGCTGAGCAATTTATATTTTTCGAGCAACGACGGCATCAACGACGCGCGCCTTTTTCCACCCGCGCATTGGCGGATGGACTGCCGCAGCAACGTGAGCGCGTGCTCTTTGCCGGTTAGCTCCAGCACATCGTACGCGCGCCACGGCATTACCACGGTGTGGACGTTGTGATTATCCTCCACGTGATGCAGCACGCCGTTGAGCGCCGTCTCCAACGATTGCCCGGCAAGCGCGGCGAGCAACTGCTCGGCCTTCGCCTTGTCGCCCGCGAGCGTGGCGGCGTGCAACGCTTGCGCCGCCTTCGCATCTTTGGGCAAGTTCACCGCCCTCAACGGCTTGAGCACATCCTTCCCGTGGAGGCCGTTCTTTTCTGTGTAAAACGAATTGCGATAGAGCACTTTCAAAACCGGCAATGCCTCCTGTCCCTTGGGCATTTCGCGCGACATATCAAACGCCGGCGCGAGCGCCATAAACGTATGGAAGCCGTGATAATTTTCGCCACCAAAAGTCCGCGCGTTGGCCAACGTACCGGCGGCGACCAATTGACGCAGTGGCACGCCCGCATTGAGCTTAGCCACGAGCGCGGGTAAAATTTTCGCGGTCGGCGTTTCCTGCATCAGGCCAACCAATGGCTCGAGCTTGCCAAAAGAAAGGCGCGGATCATCCTCGGCAGCAAACGCCGTGGACACGCCGAGGTCGCTGGCCAGTGTGGCACCGAGGCTGGCAACAAGCATGCCTTGGCCAACGTTAGAGAGAAATTCGCGTCGATGGGTTTGAGTGGGGGGGGTCATCATTTTCCTTTCGAGTGGGTTTTGCGATGGCGGCACCAACCAAACTCTGAGGCCGGCCAGTCCTTGATTTCATACTCGAAGTGTACGTTGCGACCAGTTGCACGCCACAAAAAAATCAAAAAAACTTTTGTCTGGGGTTACTTGGTTGCCACCGGCGCGATGATTCGCGATTGATGCAGGTGGTTGTGATGGATGGTGTTGATGGCTTTTTGGGCGTCGGCGGGGAACTCGATGGTAAGGGGCTTGCCGGTTTGCGGATTGGGCTCGAAATAGGGCGCGCCGGTGCTGGCGATGGTCACGCGGATGCGGTGGCCTTTGTTGAAAATCTGGCTCAGCCAGCCGATGGGCCAAGTGAGCTTGTGAACTTTGCCGGGCTCCAGCAGTACTTCTTTTTCAAAGCCCTCGCGATAGCGCGCCCGCAATGGATAATCGATGATGAGGATGGAGCGGCCGTCGGGATAGACGTCGCTGATGCGTACGATGAAGTCGGTGTCGCGCGCGGTGGAGGAGATGAACAGTTCGGCCTGCACGCGGCCGGTCCACTCGACAGGTTTCTTTAAAGGCGCGGTGGTGAAGGTGAGCACTTCCTTTTGCTTTTCAAACGCGCGGGCATCGCGCGCGCCGGGAAAGCCGCGGGCGGGAATGCTCATCGGATTCAGCGGGTCACTCAAATAGCTCGTGCCGCCGGTGCGGTTTGGGGCCGATTCAAGCGAAAGGCCACCGCTAGTTTGCAGATACATCGGCGTGGGCTGGGCGGCGGGCGGCCAGTCCTTGGCGGTGCGCCACGTGTTGCCGGGGGCATTCGGTTCGCCCACCGCGCCCATCACGTAATAGCGCACGGCGGGGTCGTTCATCGCGCCGTTGGCCTGGCCTTTCAGATGATGCTTGAACCATCGCACCATGTGCGCGTGCACATCCCACGCGGCGTTTTCTGGGTACTGCATCTCGGCGACGCGGTTGCCCTTGTTGCGGCGGCCGTGCAGCCAAGGGCCGATAAGCAACTGCTGCCGCCCGCGCGACTCCGCACCGCCCTTGTGCTGGCGGCCGACGAAGCTGCCGATGGAGCCTTGGTTCATGAAATCGTACCAACTGCCGATGGTCATGCACGGCACGTTCATCTGATCAAAATGCAGCGTGCAATCCTCGTCGCGCCAGTAGTCGTCATACGTCGGGTGACGGAACCACTCGGCGAGCAGTACACGGTTATGCGCGGGCACGCGGCAGTTGGCGTCCATGCCCTTGAAGCGATTGGGCTTTGTGGCGCCACCGATGCGGTAGCCTTCCCGAAACAGACTCAGCCCCGTGTCGACCATGTACTGGCAAACCAGATGCGGCGGTCGCGTGACGGCGAGATAGTTCTGCGAATAGCCGCCCTGCGACGCGCCGAAGGTGCCGACCTTGCCGGTGCACCATTTCTGTTTAGCGAACCATTCGCAGGCGTCGTAACCGTCGCGAAGCTTGCCCCACTGCAACGCGCGATAGCCGACCCATTTACCCTCGCTGCGTTGCGCGCCACGAAAGCTGACCAGCGCCGTGACGAATCCCTCGCGCGCCATCCGCGCCATGTCGCGGCGCGTGGAGAGATTCCGGCGAAAGGCGTAGCGCTGTTCAAACACACACGGCCACGCCCCTTTGCTCTTTGAAAATGCATTTGGAAAATAAACCCACGCCGAGAGTCGGGTGCCATCGCGCATGGGAATCCAAATATGCTTCTCCACCACGCCATCCGCGTCGGCCAGCGGCGGCCGCTCTTCCAAGAATGCCTTCAGCGTAAACACCAACCGGTTGGGGTCATCCGACGACAGCGAAAACGGCGTGTGCTTTAAAAGTCGCGCTACTTCATTCGGCGAGCCGTTGGTGCCGTTGAGGTGCAGCTTCGCGCCCGCCATGGCCACTCGCGCGATGAGCTTGTCATCCGCCGCAATCCAGCGCGGCCACAGCCGGATAATCTCCACGCCCACCTTCGCGAAGGGTTCGATGCTGTCCGGATTAGGAATCAACCCCCACTGCCGCGCCCCCGGCAACAGCGCGCGGAACCGCTTCGCCTGCGCCACACTGCGCACGCCAACGATGGTCCGCGCAGGGTCGCCGTGCTTTTTAACCGAGTCGGCCACGCGCCGGTCGTACACGTCGCCTTGTTCCTTAAGATCCAGAAGGATGTCCACCTTGCCCACGCATTCCTCCAGCGCTTCGCGCAACGACGGAATGCGTTCGCCTTTAAATTTCTGGTGGAACCACGACCCCGCATCGAACTTCTGCAACTCCGCTAACGTGAGTTGGTTGGCCGCGCCCTTGCCATCGGTTGTGCGGTCGAGCGTGGCGTCGTGTAATATAAAAAGTTGCCCGTCCGCGCTCGTGCGCACGTCCACCTCCACCGCCGTCGTCCCCACGTCAATCGCCCGCCGCACCGCCGCCAACGTGCACTCCGGCCGCTCCGTGCTCGCGCCGCGATGGGCAATGATTTGTTTGACCCGCCCGGCCTGCAATGCGGGGTTTGCCGCAGCCAATTGAAACGGAACAATCGCAAGCGCGACATAAAACCACGCGCGGTGAAATAAAGTGGACATGCTGAAACGCTACCCGCGAAGAGTAAGTCTGGCAAGCAGCGCTGTTGCGCCGCGATGAATTTCAGTCCCGAGACACGCCCAGGCAGATTCGGAAACCATCACGGGAGTCCGAATAGGTGACGCTTCCAATGCCCAGCCGAACGGCACAGCGCGTGTTGCCGGGGACATCGTAGTAGTTGCCTCCCCGACACACGGGGCGCGACACTGTTCGCAGTTTGGCATCTTTATAATGCACCTCCTCGTGTCCCCCCTTCGGATCAAAATGGTCTAGGGTAAATTCCCACACACCGCCGCACATATCGGCCAAGCCAAATCCGTTCCGTCCTCGCTCGCCAAAATGATCGACCGGAGAGACCATCGGAAACCCATCCTTCCACGGCGCATTCACCCCGGGCCAAGCCCAATTTTTGTCCGGCAAAAAATCGGTCCCCGCAATGTTCAATCTCCCCTTGCCATTACGAAGCATATTTCCCCACCAATAATAACTACTGTCACGACGTCCGCCGCGACAGGCGTAGGCCCACTCCGCCTCGGTGGGCAAGCGGTAATCCATCCCCTCCGGCAAACGACCGGCTTTGCGCTCGGTTTCCGTTAGCCATTTGCAAAACGCTTTCATGTCGTTGTAGCTCACGCAAACGACCGGGTGGTTTTCCTGTTGCGGGATTCCGTGATTCGGGTTCCTCCAGCTTTTGGTTTCCATCACGGCCCATGGATGCGGCGGTTTCCCCACTTCCGCTGGAACCCAATTCCTGTTGAAGACATGAGCTGTGCCGCCCGGCTTTTCGGCGTCGGTTACAAACCCCGTCTCGTCGGCAAACCTCCGAAACTGCCCGACCGTGACTTCCGTTCGCCCCATCCAAACGCCCGCCTTGACGCGCATCGGCCGCGATTCGCCCTCGTACGCCTCGCGCGCGCCGCCTCCCGATGAAAACCTCGCGCCTCCCTCCGGCCCGACCGCCCAGGTCTTTTCCACGGGCGTGCTGCCCATTTTGAATTCACCGGGGGGAACGTAAACCACCTCGAGAGACACACCGCGCCCCAAGTCGACCCATTTCGTTGCGCCCTTTGCCGACTCGCCGGATGGCGATGAAACAACACAACCGCTCACCGCCAAAATTTCCGTTATATATATCAGTGATAAAAATAGAGTAAACGTTTTCATATCTTGTCTTTTTTAATGATCCGATTAGCTACCGCCCCTCGGACTGTTCGCGGTCGCGGTTGCGGGGTTTGCCGCTGGGCCGCCAGCGTTGGTTGGGTGTGTGGGCGTTGGTGAAAATTCGCTCGAAGCCGGAGATGACTTCGGGGTGCTGTTTAGCCACGTTGTTTTTCTCACCGATGTCTTTTGAAATATTATAAAGCTCAATGGGGCCGGTGTGCATGGGACGGCGGACGGCTTTCCATTTGCCGGCGCGCAGGGCCTGCTTGGAGCCTTGCTCGTAAAATTCCCAGTAGAGGTACTCGTGCTTTTTTTGTTGGGCATCCCTGCCAAGCAACGTGGGCAGGAAGCTGATGCCGTCGGTGGGCGTGTTCAGCTTCACGCCGGCAATCTCGGCGGCGGTGGCCATGAAATCGACCGCGCCGGCCATGAGCGGCGTGGTGCTGCCGGCCTTCACGCGGCCGGGCCACTGGACAATCATCGGCACGCGGATGCCGCCGTCGTACAGGGCACGCTTGATACCACTCACCGGCCCGTTGGCGTTGAAAAAGTCGACGTTATTTCCGCCCTCACTGTGCGGGCCGTTGTCGGACGTGAAAAAGATGACCGTGTTTTTGTCCAGCCCGTGCGTCTCGAGCCGCTTGACGACTTGGCCAACCATTTGGTCAAGATACGAAACCATCGCGGCTTGCCCCTTGTTTTGCTTCGTCCACTTTTTGTTTTTGTAAATGCCGTGGTCAGGCACCGCCGTGCCGTCGCCGGTTTTGCGCATGGCCTCGTTGTTGGCGTGCGGCAGCGTGTAAGAGAGATACAGAAAAAACCGCTCGCCCTTGTGATCGTCGATGAAGCCGAGCGTTTCCTTCATCATCAACGCCGGGCTGTAATCGATTTTTTTGCTGGCAACACCTTGACCCCATTGGCCCTCGTCCGGGACAATGTTGCGCAGCTTCACGCGCTTTTCGTTCTTCACGAGAAAGGTCGGATAAAAAAGATGTGCGTGTCCTTGGTCAAGGTAGCCAAAAAAGAAATCGAAGCCCTGCCGCGTCGGCAAGCCCGTCGAGCCCTCGTGGCCCAAGCCCCATTTGCCGACTTGCCCCGTCGCGTAATCAGCGCGCTTGAGCACCTCCGCCACCGTCACATCCTCCGGCCGTAAATTGTCCTTGCCGTTGCCGCGGATGAAACAATGGCCCGTGTCCAGCCCCGTCATCAGCACGCACCGCGAGGGCGCGCACACCGTCGAGCCGGCATAAAAATCCGTGAACCGCATCCCGCGTTTGGCCAAGCGGTCGATGTGCGGCGTCTGGATGAGCTTCTGCCCGTAACACCCCAAGTCGCCATAGCCCAAGTCATCGGCCATGATATAGACGATGTTGGGCCGGTCGCCGCTCGGCTTGGCTGCTTCAGCCCTGCTTGAATTGAGCATCCAGCCGAATGCAAAAACAGCCCCGGCCAAAAATGAAATGTAGCGCATGCGGCGATAGTAATTCACCCGAACCGCTTGGCAAGGTTCTATTGGTTGCCATCACCCTTAAAAATGTCATCGCCAAAGAGCGACTCGCCCAAGTACGCGGCTGTTCCGTGGTTGATGTTAATAGTGTACGCCACCAAAAAGTTTGGCTGCGGATGGCTGGATTTTTCCTGTGTCAACCCCTGATTTTGGTTTGAATCGGTGGGCTTTTTAGCGCAAGAGTCGTCGCGCGTGAAGACTGCGACGCTCACTGAAAAAGATTTTCCCCTGCCGTTGCTGGGCACCGCCGATTTGCACGGGCCCATCGGGCTGGATGCGCACGGGCTGGAGCCGCGCGGCACGGTGCGTTGGAATTACGAAACGCCCGAACTGCAACAGCACGCGATGCGCCGCGGTGAAGGCGATCTTTCCGCGCACGGCGTGTTCACCAGCCGCACCGGCGCGCGCACGGGACGGTCGCCCAAGGATAAATTTACCGTCCGCGATGCCGTCAGCGAAGACACCATCTGGTGGGGCAAAATCAATCAGCCGTGCAAGCCGGAGCTCTTCGACAAAATGCTCGGGCACGCCCAGTGGTTTTTATCCCATCGCGAGGAGTTGTTTGTGCAGGATCTTTTTTGCGGCGCAAATGCGGCGCATCGCATCAGCCTGCGGGTGGTTACCGAGAGCGCGTGGCACGCCGCCTTTGCGCGCACGATGATGATCCGCCCCACCGCCACCGAACTCGCCACGCACACACCGGAATACACTGTGTTGCACACGCCATACCTACTGGCCGACCCCGACACCGTCGCCGACCTCGACTCCAACGCCTTCATCCTGCTTTCACTCAAACACAAACTCGTGCTCATCGGCGGCACGCAGTACGCGGGGGAAATAAAGAAATCTTTGTTTTCCATAATGAACTATCTACTACCCGCCACCGGTCAGTTGCCAATGCATTGCTCGTGCAACACGACGGGAGACAACACCGCAGTTTTTTTCGGCCTCTCCGGCACTGGCAAAACCACCCTCTCCGCCGACCCCAACCGGTGCCTCGTGGGTGATGACGAACACGGCTGGACCGACCACGGCATTTTCAATTTCGAAGGCGGCTGCTACGCCAAGCTCATCAACCTCAAAGAAGAAGACGAGCCCGCCATCTACGCCACCACCCGAATGCCCGGCACCATTATGGAAAACGTCATCCTCGGCCCTGATGGCACGCCGGATTTCACTGACGACTCCCTTACCGCAAACACCCGCGCCGCTTACCCGATCGAGTATATAAAAAACCGAGAACCCAGCGGCACCGCCGGTCATCCGCAAAACATTGTCTTCCTCACGTGCGATGCCTTTGGCGTGTTGCCCCCCATCGCGCAGCTCACGCCCGAGCAAGCCGCCTATCATTTCATCAGTGGCTACACCGCCAAAGTCGCCGGTACCGAGATGAATATCGATACACCGACCGCCACCTTTTCCACCTGCTTCGGTGCCCCCTTTATGCCCCGGCACCCCGGAGTTTATGCCAAACTCCTTACCGAAAAAATGGCTGAGCATCAAAGCCAATGCTGGCTACTCAACACTGGCTGGATCGCCGGCGGCTACGGCCAAAGCGACCGCATAAAAATCAAGTGGACCCGCGCACTCCTAAACGCCGCACTCGAAGGTCAACTCG
>JAPKDK010000424.1 GCA_028872645.1 Verrucomicrobiota bacterium | reverse complement strand
TACCATTCCAAAATCACTTTGCCACTTTCGCCGCTCAATCCAATTTTGAAGCCTTCCTCAAAATCAGCGTACTTAAACCGATGCGTAATCACCGGCGCGATGTCGAGGCCGCTTTGGAGCATCACAGTCATCTTATACCACGTCTCATACATCTCGCGGCCGTAGATGCCCTTGATGGTCAGCATATTAAAAACCACCGTGTTCCAATCGATCGACATCTCGCATTCGGGGATGCCGAGCATCGCGATTTTGCCGCCGTGGCACATATTGGCGAGCATATCGTTGAACGCGCTCGGGTTGCCGCTCATCTCAAGGCCCACGTCGAAGCCTTCGTCCATGCCGAGTTCCTTTTGCACATCGGCGAGCGACTCATTGGCCACGTTCACCGCGCGCGTCACATTCATTTTTTGGGCCAACTCAAGCCGATACGGGTTCACGTCCGTGATGACCACGTGCCGCGCGCCGGCATGCCGCACGATGGCCGCGCACATAATACCAATCGGCCCCGCGCCGGTGATCAACACATCCTCGCCCAACACATCAAAACTCAGCGCCGAATGCACCGCGTTGCCGAAGGGATCGAAGATGGACGCCACCTCGCGGTTGATGTCCGGCTCATGCACCCACACATTGGTTTGCGGCAGCGAAATCAATTCCGCAAAGGCCCCCGGTCGCGTGACGCCGATGCCCGCCGTGTCATTGCACAAATGCCGCCGACCCGCCATGCAGTTGCGGCAATGCCCGCACACCACGTGGCCCTCGCCACTGACGATTTCGCCCACGCTGAAATCCTTCACATCGCTGCCGATTTCCACAATCTCGCCGACGAATTCGTGCCCCACTACCAGCGGCACCGGCACGGTTTTGCGCGCCCAATCGTCCCACTTATAAATGTGCAGATCCGTGCCGCAAATGCCCGTGCGATCCACCTTGATGAGCACATCCCGCTCGGCCACCGTGGGCTCCGGCACATCCTCGAGCCACAGCCCGGGGGCGTCCTCGCGTTTTACTAATGCTTGCATGCGATTGATGTAGAGATAAGCCCGCGCGCTGGAAACGCCAGAGCGCGTCATAGAGCCAAATCGAGTCGGGAGAGAATGGCGAGGCAAGGCGGAAGATTCAAGAACCAAGGTGGGGAAGAATTTGAACCGCCAAGGCGCAAAGACGCCAAGGGGGGAAATGTAGCCCGGGCCGGTAGCCCGGGTAAGGACGCGCCGAAGCGTGTCCCGACTGAGGCGGCCCCCGTTCCTCCATTCGGATTTCGGTCATTGGGGATCTCCTTGGGCCTTGGTCATTTTCTTGAAATTTCCCAGCCTCTCGTTACCCTCGGCGGATGCAACGCATTTTCCGCTCAATGGTTTTAGTGGGCTTCGGAGTGTTCGGGGTGTCGGCCGCGCCTGCACCTCTCACGCCGGCGGCGGCCCTCAAAAATTTTCAAACTGAAAAGGGCGTGCGCGTAGAATTGGCGGCGAGTGAGCCGCAGGTGAAGGATCCGGTGGCGATGTGTTTTGATGACGCGGGGCGGATGTTTG
>JAPKDK010000423.1 GCA_028872645.1 Verrucomicrobiota bacterium | reverse complement strand
GTCTTCATCTTTGCCGGTCAATCGAACATGGTGGGTTCAGATTCCAAGGTAAAGGATATCAAACGCTTCCCGCCTTACGCCGGACTGGAGGAAGCACAGGATAAAACCCTCTTCACCTACTGCCTTGGCCGCGAGAACAAAACCCGTTCCAAGGGATGGGAGGCGCTGGCCCCAATCAATAATATCGTGGGCCCCGAACTCAGCTTCGCCCGCAAGGTGACCGAACACATCAAAGCGCCCATTGCCATTATCAAGGTGGCTGCAGGCGGTACGCATCTGGGCGGGGACTGGAATCCTGATCAACCCATCGGTTTCAAGATGTATCCCTTGGCACTGGAAACCATCCGCACCGCACTGGCGGATTTGGATAAACGCAAAATCAAATACCGCCTGGAGGGTTTCATGTGGCATCAGGGCGAGAACGACATGTTCAATAAGGATTACATGCCCAACTACGGCAAGAACCTGAAAAACTTCCTGTCCAAATGGAGAAATGATCTCAAGACGCCTGAGCTAAAATTCTACATCGGCGAACTTTGCACCAAGACCATCTGGGGCATGGACCTGCGTCCGCGCATGTATGCCATCAGCCTCGGCCAACGCGAAGTGACCAACGCCGACAACCGTGCCGAATATGTGCCCACCTCGCATGTGGGTGCAGAGATTGGTCGCCCCGTTGGACTCCATTACCACTACGGAACGCTGGGCCAACTGCAACACGGTGAAAATTATGCGAGCGCTTACTTGCGCACCATCGGCCTCAAACTCGACACCCCGCGTCCCTTAAAAAAATGGCCCTACAAAAAAGGCAGCACCGTGAAGCTCTTTATTCTGGCTGGCCACCGCAACATGGAAGGCGAACGCGCCTTTGAGCAGGAATTAAAAACTCTCAAGGGCAAGGAGGCCCTACTCAAGGACAACCCACAAATCGCCTACAAGTATAACCTCGGAGGTGGATATATGGTTTCCCAAGGCTGGGAACCACTGGGGCTCACCGGCTATTACGATACCTTCGGGCCTGAACTGAGCTTCGCTCACACCTTACAGGGCAAGGTAGCCGGCAATATCGCCATTGCGAAGTTTACCCACAGCGGCTCGCAAATCATCGACTGGACGCCTGAAGGCAGCATGGCCAAGAGCCGCCACCTGTATCCAAAATTTATCAGCTTCATCAAGGAAGCGGTTAAAGAACTGGAAGCCAAAGGCCATGAGGTGGAGCTAGCTGGTATATTTTATCACCTCGGCGAAAACGACATGTCATTTCACCCCTACCGCAAGGAAGCCGCCAAACGCGTGCAGACCATCATCGCCCAAAGCCGCAAGGATCTTGGGCAGCCAAAACTCACATGGTACGTCAGCCAGCAACCGCCCACCGATGTCGAACGCTTAAACAATCTCGATGTGGTCGCCGACATGGCCAAAGTCGCGGCAGCTGATTCCGGCTTCATTCACCTCAAAGCCTTTAACCTGCCCCCGCAGGAAAAGATGCTCGTCATTACCACTGAAGGCATCGTGCAACTCGGCGAAGTGATCGC
>JAPKDK010000125.1 GCA_028872645.1 Verrucomicrobiota bacterium | reverse complement strand
GAGGTGTTCGAGGGGCCGATGGATCTCCTTCTTTATTTGGTAAAGAAGGAGGAGGTGGATATCTATGAGGTAAACCTCACGAAAATCGCGCGCGAATTCATCGAGTACGTGGACTTGATGCGCGAGTTTGACATCGAGGTTGCCGGCGAATTTCTCGTGATGGCCAGCACGCTGGTTTACATCAAAAGCAAGGAATTGCTGCCGGTGGATCAACAAGTGACCGCGGAAGATGACGACGAAATCGAGGACCCGCGCTGGGAACTTATCCGCAAACTGGTTGAGTACAAAAAATTCAAGGACGCCGCCGACAAGCTCGAATCGCTCGAGCATCGGCAGGAGGACATCTACCCGCGCCTGCCTGCGAAGCAGTCTTTCGAGATGCCCGAAGATCGCGGCCCGCGCGTGGAGGTGAGCATCTTCGACCTCATCAACGCGGTGAACGACGTCATCAAACGCGTGGAGGAACGCAACGCCGTTGGCGGCGAAATTTACGACGAACAATTTACCGTGGCGGAAAAAATCACCGGCATCCGCGAGCGCATTCTTGCGCGTCAATCGTTTAACTTCGCCGAGCTATTCGCCGAGGCCGCCAGTCGGGGCGAAGTGGTGGCCACGTTTTTGGCGATGCTGGAATTGATTCGGTTGCGACAAATAAAAATTACACAAGGCGATGCCTTCGGGGAAATTATCATTACCGAAGGCGAGGGCGATGACGGCTTGGAGGTCACCGTGCCTTTGACGGAAACCCCCGAAACCATTTCCGAATAACGATGGAACTTAAGGACACACTCGAGGCGATTTTATTTTCGTCACAAAAACCGCTCAGCGCCAAGGAGCTGCAGGACATCCTGCGCCAAGCCGGCGAGGAAGCCGATGGCAAGGAACACGCCAACGTGAAAACCAAAGGCATCACCGCCGCGCTGGAAATTTTGGCCGGCGAAGTGGAAGGCCTCGGTCGCAGCTATCGCCTTGTGTGTGTGGCTGGCGCGTGGCAGTTCGTCACCCAACCGGCTCACGCGCCGTGGGTGCGCGCGCTCGTTGGCGTGAAGAATCGCCCCACGCGCCTCTCCAAACCGGCGCTAGAAACGCTCGCCATTATCGCCTATCGCCAGCCACTCACGCGCGCGCAGATGGAAGAGATTCGCGGCGTGTCCGTCGATGGCGTCATTGGTACGCTCACCGATCGCGAGCTTGTGGAGGTGACCGGCCGCGCCGATGCGCCGGGGCGCCCGCAGACTTACGGCACCACGCAGTTGTTTCTAGAATACTTCGGCCTGCGCAGCCTCGAGGAACTCCCCGATGCCGAGGAGCTGCGCCAAGTGCCCATTACCAAACCCGACGCTCCCGTGACCACCGGCGACGACGACGACGCTCCCGAACAAATGAGCCTCGAAGAAGTCACCGGCGCCAAGGACAGCGACGCCGGCGAACTCGCCACCGAAGCGGCCGAGGCCGAGGCGAAAGAGGAGGATTACGACGACGATGAATTCGAGGATGACGGCGATGATGATGAAGACGAAGTTGTGGAAGAGGCATCCAAACAACAATGAGCATCCAAAAACATCGTGCGGCGATTGACAAGCTCGACGCCCAAATCGTGAAACTGCTCAACCGTCGCACCAAGCACGTGATCGGCATCGGCAAAGCCAAACTCGCCGGCAGCAAATCCACTTACCAACCCGACCGTGAGCAAGCCCTCCTGCGCCGCATCCGCAAGCTCAACGACGGCCCCATCAGCGACGCATCGCTCGGCCATATTTACCGCGAAGTGATGAGCAGCTCCATCGCGCTGCAAAAAACTTTCAAGATCGCTTTCCTCGGCCCCGAGGCCACGTACACGCACCAAGCCGCCGTGCGCCGCTTCGGCACTAGTCTCGGCTATTCCCCGCAGAAAACCATCGCCGAAGTTTTTGCCGAGGTGGAAAAAAACCGCGCCGAGTACGGCGTCGTGCCCGTTGAGAACACAACCGAAGGCGTCGTCACCCACACGCTCGATATGTTCGTCGATAGCCCGTTGAAAATCGTCGCGCAAATCATTATGCCCATCGAGCATTGCCTCATTGGCAAAGGCACGCTCGCAGATATCAAAAAACTTTACTCCCACCCGCAAGCCTACGCGCAGTGCCGCAATTGGGTACGCGAAACGATGCCGCGCGTGGAGTTCATTGGCAGCAGCTCCACCACCGCCGCCGCCGCGCTGGCCGCCAAAAGCAAATCGGCCGCCGCCATTTCCAGCTCACTCGCCGCCGAGAAATACAAACTCAACATCATCGAAGCCGGCGTGCAGGATCACAGCGGTAACGCCACGCGCTTCCTTGTGCTCGGCGGCGAATGCGCCGCATCCTCAGGGAACGACCGCACCAGCCTTATGTTCAGCGTAAACGACAAAGTCGGCGCGCTCCACAACGCGCTGCAGCCCTTCCGCACGCACCGACTGAATATGACCAAAATTGAATCACGGCCCAGCAAACGCAAGGCGTGGGAATACATTTTCTTCGTCGACGTCGACGGCCATTTCGAAGACCCTAAAGTAGCCAAAGCCATCGCTAAACTCAGCGAAACCTGCAGCTTCGTGAAAATCCTCGGCTCGTATCCCAATTCCAGTTGAGCATTCCGACCATGAAATCCAAAACCCCACTTGCGCTCGCGAAACAAGTGCTCGATATCGAGTTGGCTGGGCTCAAGGCCGTGCGGGCGCAGCTCGATGCGCAGTTCACGCTCGCGGTGGAGACGTTGGCCAAGGCGCTTTCGCGGCGGAACAAACTCGTCGTCGTGGGAATTGGCAAGAGCGGTAATATCGGCCAGAAAATGGCCGCCACTTTTAACAGCACCGGTGCCACCAGCGTGTTGCTCGACCCCGCCAATGCCTTGCACGGCGACATCGGTTTGCTGGATGACGGCGATGTGGTGCTGGCGCTCAGCTATTCCGGCGAGTCCGAAGAGCTCATCAACCTCATCGGCGCGGTCAAGCGCTTCCCCGTGCAAATCATCGCGCTCACCGGTGCGCCCAAGTCCTCGCTCGCCAAGCTCAGCGATGTGGTGATCAATGCCCGCGTGCCCAAAGAAGCGTGCCCGTTCAACCTCGCCCCCACCGCCAGCACGACCGCGATGCTCGCGCTGGGCGATGCGTTGGCAATGGCGCTGTTGCAGGCGCGCGGGTTTAAGAAAAAAGATTTTGCGAAGTACCATCCTTCCGGTGCCATTGGCCGCGCGTTGTTGCTGCACGCGCGCGATATCATGCGCACCGGCAAACGCCTTGCCACGGCGCCACGCACTGCCTCCGTCCGCGAAGCCTTGCTGGTGATGACGCGCGCCAAATGTGGCAGCGTGTGCGTGCTGGGCAGTACCGGAAAACTCGTCGGCGTGTTCACCGATGGCGATCTGCGCCGTCACATGGCCAAGGCCGGCGACACCGTGCTCCAGCTGCCACTCGCCAAAGTGATGACCGCCAAACCTACCACCCTCCACGAAGATGCCCTGGCAGTCGAAGCCCTCAAAATTTTCAACGCCCGCAAAATCGACGACCTCATCATCGTCAACGCCCAACGCAGACCCGTCGGCCTCATCGATTCACAGGATTTACCCAAGCTGAAATTGGCGTAACATCTAATCGCCAAAACCCCAAGGGTCCGATAATTCCATTTTACTAACTTGGCGTCTTGGTGCTTCTACGTTATCATCCGGACGTGATGAAAAACATTCGACCATATTTAATTGGAGCGGCGATGGCGGCTGCGGTGTTGGTGGTGATGGGGCAGGCGCAGGCGCCCAAGGGACCGCGCTGGGAGTACCTGTACGTGGAGCAACGTTGGGTGAAGTTTGAACCCATCGATCCAAACGCCAACGGACCACAGCTGCTGCAGGCCAAGCTAATGAACGAGCTTGGTAGTGAGGGCTGGGACATGGTTCAGGCGGGCACGGGTGGCTATATGTTCCGCCGCGCTATGCGCTAATTCACAAAAAGGGCCACGGAAAACTTGACGCCCCGCCGTCCCCGGCAAAAGCTGGGTGCGGCATGAAACCTATTTTTCCAATCCTCACTTTGACGGTCGTGGCGATCGCCTTCGCCGGATCCGTCTCCGCAGCCGTGCAAACCCAAAACAAACTTGTCGTAAAATCCAATCGCGAATTGGATGTGAATTTTTTGTTGTATCTACCCAAGGAGCACGCGGCCCAGCCGAAGAAAAAATGGCCGCTTATTATGTTCCTGCACGGCGCGGGTGAGCGGGGCGACAATCTCGACCGCGTGAAGGTGCATGGCCCCCCCAAGTTGGTTGAGCAGGGTAAAGCGATGGAGTTCATCATCGTTTCCCCCCAGTGCCCGCGCGAAACGATATGGAATGATGAACTGCTCATTACGCTGCTCGACGATGTGGTGAAACGCTATCACGCGGATGAAACGCGCCTGTACCTCACCGGATTGAGCATGGGCGGCTACGGGACGTGGAGCCTCGGGCTCACGCATTGCGATCGTTTCGCGGCGATTGCCCCGATCTGCGGAGGCGGTGATTTCATCAAGGCGTACAATGCCGGTGGGGCGAAGGGTAAATCACTGCGCACCTTGGGGATATGGGCGTTTCACGGAGCGAAAGACACGGTGGTGCCGCTGGCTGAAAGCGAGCGGATGGTGACGTCCATAAAAAAATTCGGCCATCCCGGGCCGAAGCTCACGGTGTACCCAGAGGCGCGGCATGATTCGTGGACGAAAACCTACGCAAATCCGGAACTCTACAAGTGGTTTCTACAGCACCAGCGGAAGTAGCTATTTTTCCTCCACCAAAATCACCTTGCCTTTGCTGATGTAGAAGTGCGCGGTGGTGAAGTGCTGTCGGGTGGCGACATTGATAATGGTAAGATTTTTATACACCCACACGTTGCCTTGTTTCTCGTCGGGTGTGCCAAAGGCAGTTTGCACCACGTCGGCGGCCTTGTCTTTATAAACGCGATTGATTTGGCTGGAGATCCACGGAGTGCGGCGGCCTGCGGAAAAGGGATTGGGTTTGGGCGGATCCGGCTTGCGCGCGGGCGGCAGATTAGGTGATGGCGCGGTCGCACCGCCTTCGGACAGCAACAGCTTGCCGTTGGCGCCCCATCGTTTTTGGGTCACCAATGCGGTTCCGCGATAATTTGCCTCCACCGTCTTTTGGCCGTTCGCGTGCCATTCGGTGTAGAGCGACAGCACGCCGTTGTTGAAAATCTGCTTGCGCTGGAGCTTGCCGTTGGGGTGCCAGCTTTGATGGACACCGATCGGCTTTTGGCCTTTCCACTCGGCGGCCCATGATTTTTTCCCATCCAAAAACCAGCCTTCTGCCCTTCCGTTTGGTTTGCCGTGTTGGTATGGGGTACGGCTGCTGTGTTGGCCATTGGGGTGGTACTCAACGAAATTACCTTCCAAAATGTTATCGCGGTAGTTGCATTCCCAAGTCTTTTGACCTTCCTCATTGTAGCCGGTGGCCTCGCCTTCGCGCAGACCGCCAACGTATCGGGTGGTGTTGAGCCGACGGTTGCCGGTGTCGTACTCGGTTAGCAACCCGTGCGGTTGGCCTGCGTGCAGCGGCATTTCAAACTGCTTGGCACCGTTGGAATGCCAGCCGGTTAGGGTGCCCACGGGTTGGCCGTCCTTCAGCGTCACCTCGGTCATTTTCTGTCCATTCTCGTACCACTCCACCGCCTTGCCCTCGGCCACGCCTTCCACCATCCTCGCTTCATATTGTTTCTGGCCGTTGTCGTGCCAATCCACCACCATGCCGGTGTAGGGTTCCGATTTCCCGAGGGCATAAAACCTGCCCTCACTCAGCAATAATTGGTCGGTGGAAAAGTATTCCACCTTGTCATTGTCGCCCGAGCAACCCGCGCCAAACAGGGCCACAATCGCGATGATGAGCGTCAGCACGCCGCCTCGTATCATGCCGCAACTTAATCGCGAAGGGGCCGGTTGTCAATCCAACCCACTTGACGTGCCGGTCGAGTTCGTGGAAATAAAGGGCGTCGCAATGCCGATTTTTGAATATGCTTGTCCCGAGTGCCGGAGGATTTTTCAATTCCTCTCGCGACGACTGAAGCCCACGCGCCAGCCCAAGTGCCCGCGGTGCGGCGGCAAAAAGATGGTGAAAGAGGTCAGCCAATTCGCCGCACTCAAAGGCGCTGCCGAACCTGCGGTCGCCGGTGACAGTGGAGAACCCGATGGGATGCCGGATATGGATGATCCCCGCGTACAACACGCCATGCGCGAGATGGAGCGCGATATGGGGAATCTTGATGAGAACAATCCCAAACATATGGCGCATATGATGCGCAAGATGCAGGATCTGATGCCGGCCGATGCGATGCCTAAGGAAATGAATGACGCCATCAAGCGCTTGGAAGCCGGCGAGGATCCTGAAAAAATTGAGGCCGATATGGGTGAAATTTTTGATGAATTTATGGGGCCGGAAGAAGGCGGTGGCCCGGGCGGAAGGGGTGGCGGAGGCTACACGCGGGATGGCGGGCTTTATGACATGTGATTTTAGAAAATCGAATTTAGCATTTAAAAACCAATGGCTGTTTCATTTGTTGCTATATTAATTGTCGCTTGCGGAATGGCGCTTTTGGCGAAGCGGTTGCGGTTGCCTTACACGGTGGTGTTGGTGGTGGCCGGCTTGATCGTGAGCGCGTTGTCGGCGGCCGGCCAGTTGGGGCTGAACCTCAAACTCACGCCGGAATTGTTGCTGCAATTATTTTTGCCGATTTTATTGTTTGAAGCGGCGTTTCACGTAGACCTCAAATCGTTCCTTAATAACAAACGCGCCATTCTGTTTCTGGCCATTCCGGGCGTGATCGTGGGGATGCTGCTCACCACCTTGCTGTTTATGGGCGTGGGTGAATTGTTCTCGCTGGGGTTTAGCTGGCAACTGGTGCTGCTGGCCGCGGCGATGTTGGCGGCCACGGATCCCATTTCGGTGGTGGCGCTCTTCAAGGAATTTACTGTGTCCAAACGGTTGGGAATTATTATTGAAGGCGAGAGTTTAATTAACGACGGCATCGCCGTGGTGATCTTTGCCGTGGTGGTGAAAATCACCAGCACTCAGCTCGGCCTCACGCTTCCGCATTTGGACACCGCCGAGAGTTTGCAGGCGATGACGGTGGTGCTCGATTTCCTGCGCGAGGTGCTGCTGGGCACGGCCATTGGGCTCGGCATGGGGCTGGGCATTTCGTACCTCACCAGCAAGTTTGATGATCAACACATCGAGGTGGCGCTCACGGTCATCGCCGCGTACGGCGCGAATGTGGCGGCGATGGAGCTGCACGCTTCGGGCGTCATCGCCGTGGTGGTGTGCGGCATGATGATCGGCAACGTGGGCGTGAAACACGGCATGAGCCCCACCACCCGCGAGGAGGTGGTCAGCTTCTGGGAATTCGCCGCGTTCGTCGCCAACTCTTTTGTGTTCATCCTCATCGGATTGGAAATCAAACTGGCCGGTTTGTGGGAGCAAGCGGTGCCGATCGTTTTGTTTTTTGTAATCATGATTCTCGTGCGGGCCGTCACGGTGTTCGGCGTGCACGGCCTTGTGCGGCGCACGGATTTGCGGCTCAAAGAGGAATGGCTCCCCGTCATCACGTGGGCCGGCGTGCGCGGCAGTTTGTCGATGGTGCTGGCAATGATGCTCATCGTCTCCGCAAAAGGCGAAGCCGGCACCACCGCCGAGGCCAATCGTTTGGTGTTGTTGAATATCGTGTACGGTGTGGTGTTGATGTCCATTTTGTTGCAAGGCACCACGATGGCGTGGCTGATGAAACGCGGCGGGCTCATTGTGGAATCCCGTGAGGAAACCGAATATGAACTCGCCCTCGCCCGACGCCAAGCCATCCGCACGCTGTTGGAAAATCTGGAATCCTCCGAACGCAAAGGCACCCTCTCGCACGAAACTTTTGATGCCTTGCACCGTCAACTCCTCGCTCGCCGTGAAGCCAACGATAAACGCATCGCCCAAATGCTCGAGCACACACCCACGCTGAACACCATCGAACTGCAAATCGAATCCACCCATCTCAGCGCCCTGGAAAAACAAGTCTACCGCGACCT
>JAPKDK010000124.1 GCA_028872645.1 Verrucomicrobiota bacterium | reverse complement strand
GCGAACCACACGCCGCCGACCACGTCCATCGCGATGTCGGGATCAAGTTCGCGCACGCGGGCGGCATCGCACACTTCTGCCTCCACACCCACGGCAGCGGCTTGGGCTGCGACTTTAGCTTCGTCTTCAAGGCCGGCTTCCGTGCGGCAGAGCATCATCAGCCCGCGCTTGGCGAGGTCAAAATTCAGTTCATCGGCCAATTCCAAAAACAACCGGCGGCTTTCGAGACTGAGGGTGCTGAGGACGGGTTTGCTGTTTTCCACATGGCGCGCGTTGGCATGGCGGAAAAATTTCCAGCACCAACTCCAAAGCGCAGGATCAAGCCGCGGCCGCATATAAAAGGGGCTCTTGGGGTTAAGCATCCATTTGAGGCCCTGACTGATGACGCCCGGCGCGGCGAGTGGGATGAAATGACTGGGCACCACCATCCCGGCATTTTCATCGGAACATGACGAGCGCCGCGTGGGGTCGCGGTCGATAATCGTCACCGTGCGACCAGCCTTGGAAAGGTGCCATCCGCAGCAAAGCCCAATGACGCCGCCGCCAATGATGAGAATGTCGTGAGATTTGTCGGACACGTTAGCGGGAATAAACGATGCCGTGGCGGAAGGGATCGGCTGGGTGGATGATGAGTTCCGATTCGGCGGTGACAAAGGCATGGCCTTTCACGGTCGGAACCACGCCTCCTTCAGGTGCTTCCTGCACAGCGCCTTCGAAGATGGTGTCGAGAATGCCTGCTTGTCGCCACGTTTGGCCGGGATGCAGTTTACCATCAGCGTGCAGGCACGCGAGCTTGGCGCTGGTGCCAGTGCCACACGGCGAACGGTCGAATTCGCGACCGGGGCAGAGCACAAAATTTTTGCTGTCGGCCTCGTCATTGGCCGGTGGACCGAAGACTTCGATGTGGTCAATCTCGCCGCCATATTCGCCCGTGATTCCATTCGCCTCCAACGCCTTGCGCACGGCACAGGTAAAATCTGTGAGTCGATCGAGATTACTAAAGTCCACCACAATCATGTCGCCGGCCTCGATGAGAAAAAACCAATTGCCGCCCCACGCCACATCGCCGCGCACCGTTCCCCAGCCGGGCACCTCCACCGGCACGGCGGCAGCGTGGCGATAGCTACGCACATTTTGTACTGTCACCCAACCTTCCACCGGCGGCTGCACGGTGACGATGCCAGTAGGCGTCTCGATTTTGTTGTCGCCTGCAGCCAGTCGGCCAAGATGGGCGAGCGTGACTGTGACTCCGATCGTCCCGTGAATGCAGCCGTGCAGGTAGCCGATGTTGTTAAAGAACACCACGCCCGCCACGGCATCGGGCTGTGTGGGTTCCACGAGGAACGCGCCCACCATCGCCTCGTGCCCTCGCGGTTCGCAGGCCACGGCGGTGCGCAGCCAATCGTGTTTGCTCCGCAAAAAGTCGCGCCATTCAGCCGGGGTGGCGCCGGGATTGTCCGGTGCGCCGGAAACTACCACGCGCGTGGGTTCCCCTGCCGTATGAGAATCGATGACCTTGATTATTTTCACACCCTCACTCATGGGAATGGAACGGAGGGGGAGCTTACGAATGTACTTGCCAAATGGACAGTACGAAATGACTTGGCCACAAACGGTGTAGTGCGCAACCCTGCGGGCTGCTGTGACACCCGCCTTGGAAAACTCCCCGCGCCTGCGGCTGATGACGCTCTGTTTGATGTACTTGGCACAGGGCATGCCATATGGGTTCGTAACGGGAACCTTAGTCACCTTTCTTGCCACCAAAGGCTACGGAGTCAAAGAGATAGCGGGAATTACATTTATGGCTCAATTACCGTGGACATTTAAATTCATCTGGGGACCGATTATTGACCGATTCGATTTCCATTTTTTAGCCATGGGGCGGCGGCGGTTATGGATCCTCTTTGCTCAATCAATGATGACCATAACGCTTCTTTCAATTTTGCTCCTGCCTGAGCCTGCCAAGGTCATGACCACTCTTCTCTGGATAATTGCCATCCACAACGTATTCGCCTCTCTTCAGGATGTCTCGGTGGATGCATTGGCAGTGGATCTGTTGCCAGAAAATGAAAGAGGCAAAGCTAATGGATTCATGCGTGCAGCAGCTTATCTCGGTTCTATTATTGGAGGAGCCGTGATGGGTGTGCTTACGGCCAGACACGGGCTGCATCTCGCCATTTCATTACAGGCCATCATAATGATCATTGTAATGATGGCCCCTTTGTTCCTGCGTGAACGCGAGGGAGAAAGGCTATTTCCTTGGAACCCACTGGAAAAACTCAAGCAGACCACGACTCCCGCCGTCGAAGCAGCCACTGCATCAGCCGGCGCATTATTCAAATCCTTCCGTAAGGCCTTTTCCCTACCTTCGACCCTGTTAGCTGCTGCACTGGCACTTATCATCATGGTCGGCCAGTATACGATTTCAATTATATCTAAACCCCTTTTCATTCAGGAACTTGGCTGGTCAATGGAGGCTTACTCCAAGTGGATTACGGGCGGAGGATACTTTTTCGCCTTGGGCGGTTCCTTATTGGGTGGTTTGTTGGCTGATAGATTCACGGCCAAACGAACTGCCGGCACGGCAACCGTTGTGCTCGGAATTGTTTGGATCGCCTTCTCGATGATGGAGCAACACTGGGGCAATCGAACCCTTGCCTTGGGTTTCATCTTCGCCGAACAGTTTTCGATCGGGATAATGACAGTTTCACTTTTTTCTATTTTTATGAGTGTCAGTTGGCCGGTGATAGCAGGAACCCAGTTTACAACTTACATGGCTTTGTTGAATGTTTCCGGTATAGCAGGCATCAAATTAGCCGGTGAGATGGGTGATTCTCCGGATTACACCACGATTTATCTTGGAGCCGGGATTGCGCAAATCGCCTTCCTCTTGCTTTTAAAGAAGATCGATGTTGGAGAAACCCGCCGTGAACTCGGTGAATCAGGGTGAGTCAACGCTACTTCCACCATTGTCTACCCAATCCCAATAGCCTAGCCTTGAGCTCTCCACGATATGCGTATTGTTACAGGTATAGTTCTTTTACTGGGCCAATTGGCGTTGTGTAACGAACGCCCCAATGTGCTCTTTATCGCGGTTGACGATCTCAATGACTGGGTCAATTGCATGGGTGGGCGCAAGGGAGTGCATACGCCAAATTTTGATCGGCTGGCCAAGCGTGGGATGCTTTTTACCAACGCGCACTGTGCCGCGCCGGCCTGCAATCCCTCGCGCGTGGCAATCATGACCGGGGTGGCGCCGTCTTCCTCAGGAGTCTATAACAATGGGCAGGATTGGCGCCGTAGTCCGCGGCTGGAAAAGGCGGTGACTTTGCCAGAACATTTCCGTGCCGGCGGTTATGAGGCTTACGGTGGCGGGAAAATTTTCCATGCGCTTTCGTGGATCACCGGTGGCTACGGCAAGCAACAGAATGAAGCAAAGCTGTGGGATCACTACTGGCCCTCGGCCGATTCACCCATGCCCGATCCCCAATGGCCCAAGGGGACCCAAGCCAAGCGCGGCACAAATGGGTATCTTTATTCCAAGCCCATTGCCCTCGGCAAAAGCAGTGAGGGCCGGCCACCACATTTCTTCGACTGGGCTCCTGATTCGCAATCTGAAAGCGGCACGGCCGATCACAAGGTGGTTGATTGGGCAGCAGGCGAATTGAGAAAGCCGCACAAACAGCCTTTCTTTCATGCGGTCGGCATTTTCCGGCCGCACATTCCATGGTACGCGCCCAAAAAATATTTTGCGCTCTATCCAAAGAAGGAGGTTTTCCTGCCCAAGATCAAAAAGAACGATCTGGAGGATGTGCCCAAGCCCGGACAATCCGGAATCCGCAAAAAGTGGCATGAATGGATTTTGAAAAACGACGAGTGGCGAGGCGCAGTACGCGGCTATCTCGCCTCCATCAGTTTTGCCGATGCGCAAGTGGGGCGACTGCTGGATGCGTTGGATGCTGGCCCGCATGCAAAGAACACTATCATTGTGCTGTGGTCCGACCACGGAATGCACATCGGCGAGAAGCAGCAGTGGGAGAAATTCACGCTCTTTGAGGAAGCCACGCGCGTTCCACTGATGATTATTGCACCCGGCATCACCAAGGCCGGAACAGTATGCGACCAGCCGGTGAACCTTCTCGATGTGTATCCCACTCTCAATGAACTCTGCGGCTTGCCCAAGCGCAACGATCTCGATGGCGTGAGCCTCGTGCCGCTATTAAAGAATCCGAAGGCCAAATGGGATCGCCCCACGATCACCACTTGGGGCAAGGGCAACCACGCCGCGCGGAGCCAGCGCTACCGTTACATCCGCCACCCCAACGGTGATGAGCAGCTTTACGATCACCAAACCGACCCCGACGAATTCACCAACCTCGCCGGCAAGCCTGAGCTGGCCGGCGTGAAAGAGCGACTTGCCAAGTGGCTCCCAAAAACAAACGCCAACCCAGTGCGCAACAAGAAGTAAAATCATCTGTCCAGATTCTCCACCGACGGGAGTGATAGCACAGATGAATGATCATCAAACGTATTGTCCCGCAGCAACCCTTGCCTTAAACTTATCCCACACCAAATGAAAACCCGTATCCTACTGCCCTTCTTGTTCCTCTTGAGCCTTGTATTTGCTCAAGCGAGTGATGGCCCCATTCGCGTGCTGTTTCTCGGTCACAACTCGAAACACCATCCTTCCAACGAGTATTACCCGTTGATCGCCAAGGCGCTGGGACGCGATGCGATTTATTTTGATTACACCACGAGCGTAGAAGAGGCGCTGGGGGACGCAAAGTATCTCGGCAAGTTTGATGTGCTGCTGCTCTACGCCAATCACGGCACCATTAAACCTAACCAGTGGAAGAATCTGAAGAGCTTTGTGGAGAACGGTGGTGGGTTTGTGCCGGTGCACTGTGCCAGCTGGTGTTTCGGTAATGAACCGGGCTTTGATCAGTTGGTGGGTGGACGCTTCAAAAGTCATCAGGGAGCCATTTTCAGTGCGCGGGTGACCGATACCAAACATCCGGCCATGAAGGACGTTAAAGCATTTGAGGCGTGGGATGAGACGTACTTTCATACCAACCACAATCCCAAAAACCGCAAAGTCCTGATGGTGCGTGATGCGATGAAAGGCGACCCACACACCAAGCCCGAACCGTGGACGTGGGTGCGCACACAAGGTAAGGGGCGTGTTTTTTACACGGCTTCGGGCCACGACGCGCGCGTTTGGAGTCACGCCGGTTTTCATCAACTCCTTAAAAGCGGAATCCTGTGGGCGGCTGGCGAATCAGTACAAACCCGATACCATGCGTTTCTGGAAAGCCGTGCACCCCTCAAATACGTGAAGCGCGATAACATTCCTAATTATGAAAAACGACCTGAGCCCTTGCCCTACCAGTTGCCGTTATCAGCCACCGAAAGCATGAAGTACACGCAGGCGCCTGTGGGTTTCCGCTTGGAACTCTTTGCGGCTGAGCCACAGATCGTGAATCCCATTTATATGCAGTGGGATGAACGCGGGCGCTTGTGGGTGGCCGAGAGCGTGGATTACCCCAACGAGATCAAGGAAGGCCGCAAGGGTAACGACAGCATCAAGATTCTGGAGGACACCGATGGCGACGGCAAATGTGATAAAGTAAAAGTCTTTGCCGACGGGTTGAACATCCCCACGTCGTTCACCTTCGCGCGCGGCGGCATCATCGTGGCGCACGCGCCGGAGTTTCTTTTTTTCAAGGACACCGACGGCGACGATAAGGCGGATGTGCGCGAGGTCCTGTTCAAGGGATTCGGCGTGGGCGATACGCACGCGGGCCCGAGCAACCTGCGCTACGGCTTTGACAACTGGATCTATGGCACCGTTGGCTATTCACGTTTCAACGGCGAGGTTAACGGGAAAAAACACAACTTCGGCATGGGCGTGTTTCGTTTCAAATCCGATGGATCGGATATCGAATTCCTTCACCAGTTTAATAACAACACCTGGGGGGTCGGTTTCAACGAAGCGGGTGATGTCTTCGGTTCTACCGCCAATAACAACCCTACTTTCTTTGGCGGCATCCCTGCCACCGTATATGGTGCCAATCGTGCCATGAGCGCCAAGATGATTGCCAGCACCCCGCGCTTTTATCCCATCACTCCCAATATCCGGCAGGTCGATGCCTTTAATGCCTACACTGCCGGCTGCGGCCACTCCTTTGCCACTTCATCCGGTTTTCCAAAAAGCTGGCGTGATCGGCGCGCATTTATCTGCGGCCCCACCGGGAACCTCTTGGGCATGTATGACATACAGCAAAAGGACGCCGGCTATGAAGCCATCAATGCTTTCAGCTTTGTTGCCAGTGCCGATGAATGGTTTTCGCCTATCGTCGCCGAAGTAGGCCCCGATGGAAATATGTGGGTGGCCGACTGGTATAATTTCATTATTCAGCACAACCCCACACCCAACAAGGGCCGGGCTGGGTACGATGCGAAGACCGGCCGAGGCAACGCGCACATCAACCCCAACCGCGACCGTCAACACGGTCGTATCTACCGCGTGGTGTATGAGGAACATGATTCCAAGGCACCCAAAATCGGCAACTCAAAGCAACTCGTCACCGCGCTTGGCCACGACAATCTTTTCTGGCGTCAAACCGCTCAACGTTTGCTGGTGGACGGCAAACGGACCGATGCCATCCCGGCACTCAAAACACTCGCAACCAAGGGCGGACATGGAGCCATTCATGCATTGTGGACGCTTTCGGGTATTGGCGCATTGGATACCAAGACGCATACCGCTGCACTCATCAGTCCAGAACCCGCCCTTCGTCGCAATGCCATTCGCGCGCTGGGGGCGGACAAGGTCAGCGCGCAGATGCTCTATGACAGCGCCACCTTGGCGGACAAGGATTTGCAGGTGCGACTGGTTGCCTTCACCAAGCTCGCCGCTTTGCCCGAGAGTGATGCCAACAAGAAAACTGCTTCGCTACTAATGAAGCTGCCCGAGAACGCCAAGGACGAATGGCTGCGATTGGCACTGCAAGCTACTGGCGCAGCTGAGATGAATATCGTGGGCTACAAACGCGGGCCGAATCTACTACCCAACGCTTCCTTTGAAGAGGTCGGTGGAAACAAACTGCCCACCAACTGGAGCGAGCGCACCTACAGTCGACGCAATCCGGACCTGAAGCACGCCATTGAAACGCGTAAGGAATTTGTTAAGAGCGGCAAGAACTCCCTACGCATCAGTGCCGATACCCGGCATGACTCCAGCCTGTTTGCCCGCGTTCGCCTCAAAGCCGGCCGCAAATATGTGATGAGTGCTTGGGTGCGAACAGACAATCTGCAAGGAACCGGCAACGGCGCTCTTCTGAGTGTGCATGAATTGCAGCACGCCGCAAAAACTAAGGGAGTGAAGAAGACCTCTGGCTGGGTGAAAGTGGAAACCGAATTCAAGAATGAGCAGGATCGTGAGGTGACTGTAAACTGTCTCTACGGCGGTTGGGGCCAATCCAGTGGCACAGCTTGGTGGGATGATGTTTCACTGGTGGAGATCGAGCCGATCTATAAGGAAAAGAGTAAAGACGCCATTAAGGCCACTGCAGCTGCCGGCAAAAACATCTTTAATACGCACCTGGTCGCCGGTTGCATCCGCTGCCACAAGGTGGATGGCAAAGGCGGCATTGTGGGACCAGCATTGGACGGTATTGCTTCGCGCAAGGATGCGGACTACATCAAGCGCTCGCTTGTGAACCCTACAGCTGAACTGGCTGAAGGCTTTGATAAACTGGGGGCAAGCCCCATGCCGCCCATGAATATTTTATTGAATGATCAGGAATTGGCCGATGTGATGGCTTACCTACTGACCTTGAAAGGGAAGAAAAATTAAGCAGCAAATCCATTGGTGCATTTTATGCGTATGTTACTAAACTGCCGTAGCGACCTGCACATGAGGCTACTCCGCTTGATAATGATATTGGCGCTCGGTCTAACCACCCTGCCGATTGGTGCGGGGGATGCAGACTCGTGGCAGACGAAATCCGTCGACTACGCCCGCATTATGTCGCGGGTGAAATGGACACCGGTAACCAAGGGAATGCCCAAGCGAGGCGGTTATTTCGAGC
>JAPKDK010000123.1 GCA_028872645.1 Verrucomicrobiota bacterium | reverse complement strand
GGCCGTGTGTTGCGCGGTGCGTCTTGGGGCAACGGCGATCCCAGCTTCCTGTTATCGTCCTACCGCCAATTCGACTCGCCCGTTTATCGGTACTACTACTTCGCCGGCTTTCGGTGTGTGTTGGTGGGTGGTTCCGGTGGGTGAGGTTAGCTTATGGCCTTGCCTCCTTGAACCTTAATGCTTGAACCTCAACCCTTCTAGGCGAGGGAAGCGAGCCTGCGAAAAATTTCCCCACGCCACGCCACAAAAAATCGTCTCATCAAGGACTCGCTTCCGCGCTTCTGTGGGCACTCGCAGCGTGTCCCTACTCAAATAGACCCTCCATCTGAGGGTTTTGGGCAATTAATGGACAACTCAATTCACGCAAGGCTTGCGTCGGTTCCTTGCCTTGAGTTTAACTGCCACGGCAATTTATGGATTTGGAACTATTGACGAAGGCGAAGGCTTACGGGTTTTCGGACCGGCAGATTGCGCATCTCACGGGGCGCTCGGAGGATGAAGTGCGGGCGGAGCGCAAGGCGGCGGGGCTGGTGCCGAGCTATCGGCTGGTGGATACGTGCGCAGCGGAGTTCGAGGCGTACACACCATATTACTATTCCACGTACGACCGCGGCGATGACGAGATAAATCCTACCGACCGCAAGAAGGTGATGATTCTCGGCGGTGGTCCGAATCGGATTGGGCAGGGGATTGAATTCGATTACTGCTGCGTGCACGCGGCGTTCGCGCTGAAGGAGGATGGGTTCGAGACGTTGATGGTGAATTCGAATCCGGAAACAGTTTCCACCGATTACGACACGAGCGACAAATTGTTTTTTGAACCGCTCACGCTCGAGGATGTGTTGCACATTTATGAGCGTGAAAAATGCTGGGGCGTCATTGCGCAGTTCGGCGGGCAGACGCCGCTGAATCTCGCGCTTGATTTGCAGGCCAATGGCGTAAACATTCTGGGCACGAGCCCGCAAAGCATCGAGCGCGCGGAGGATCGCGAAATGTTTTCCGCGATGCTGCACAAGCTGAACATCCCGCAGCCGCCCAACGGCCTCGCTACCAACGAAGAGGAAGCGCTGGCTGCCGCGCACAAGCTGGATTATCCCGTGCTGGTGCGGCCGTCGTTTGTGCTCGGTGGGCGCGCAATGCAGATTGTGTATTCGGATACCGAATTGCGCCATTATATGCAGCACGCGGTGGAGGCGTCGCCGGAGCGGCCGGTGCTGGTGGATAAATTTCTGGAAGACGCTACAGAGGTGGATGTGGACTGCATCGCTGATGCCAAGAACGGTACGTTTGTCATCGGTGGGATGCTTGAGCACGTGGAGTTTGCCGGCGTGCACTCGGGCGACGCGGCGATGGTGCTGCCGCCGCACGAGCTTTCGCAATCGGCCATCGATACGATGCGCGAGTACACCCACGCGATGGCCGCCGAGCTGGAGGTCACCGGCCTGATGAATGTGCAGTACGCGGTAAAGGACGAGATTGTTTATGTGCTGGAGGTCAACCCGCGCGCGTCGCGGACGATTCCGTTTGTCAGCAAAGCCATCGGCGTGCCGCTCGCCAAACTCGCCGCGCAAGTGATGGCCGGCGCGAAGCTCAACGACTTGGGGTTCACGGAGGAAATTTGGCCGAAGTATTGGGCGGTGAAAGAGTCGGTGTTTCCGTTTAATAAATTCGTCGGGCAGGACATTATTTTGAGCCCCGAGATGCGATCCACCGGCGAGGTGATGGGCCTCGATGCCGACCTCGGCGTGGCCTATGCCAAAAGCCAAATGGCTGCCAACACGCCATTGCCATTGGAGGGTAAAGTGTTCATCAGCGTCAGTGATGCGCACAAAGCCGAAGTGCCCGCGTTGGCGAAGGGATTTGTGGAACTCGGATTCGAGTTGGTCGCCACCGGCGGCACGGCGAAGGTCATCGAGGAGGCGGGGCTAAAAGTGGAGCGCGTAAACAAGCTCGCCGAAGGCCGCCCGAACTCGCTGGATTTGCTAAAGAATAATGAGTTGCAACTCGTCATCAACACCCCTACCGGCGAAGTGCCGCGCAGCGATGAAGTGCAAATCCGCACCACCGCCGTCTACTCCGGTATACCCATTATGACCACCATGAGCAGCGCCAAGGCGGCGGTGAACGGAATCCGCGCCATCAAAAAATCCGGTTACGGCGTGCGGACGGTGCAGGAGTTTCATTGATTTTCACCACAAAGACACAGAGGTCACAGAGGTTTTGATATGGGTTCCCTCTGTGCTTTCTGTGTCTTTGTGGTAAAAGAAAGCGCCGTTTCAAACCCACCTGCCTTCGCCAACGTTTCTTCGTACTCCATTTCTGGATCCGAATCGGCCACGATGCCGGCGCCGACTTGGAAGTGCACTTGGCCGTCGCGCACGATGGCGGTGCGGATGACGATGTTGAATTGGCTTTCGCGGTTGAATCCGAGGTAGCCGAGGCTGCCGGTGTACGGGCCGCGCGTGACGGGTTCGAGTTCGTCGATGATTTCCATCGCGCGAAACTTCGGTGCGCCGGTGATGCTGCCGCCGGGGAAACATTCGCGCAACGCGTCGAGGTGCGATAGCTCCGGGCGCAGTCGACCTTCAACCGTGGAAACGAGATGCTGCACTTGCGGAAATTTTTCCAGCCGCATCAACTCCGGCACGGCGATGCTGCCGAATTCGCACACGCGGCCGAGGTCGTTGCGCAAGAGATCGGTTATCATCACTAACTCGGCGCGTTCCTTTTCGCTGGATTGCAGTTCGTAGGCGAGTTGCGCGTCGCGTTGCGGGTCGGCATTGCGCGGGCGGGTGCCTTTGATGGGTCGGGCTTGGATGTGTTGGCCGCTGAGGCGTAGGAAACGTTCGGGGCTGGAGGAAGCGATTTGGAAATCGCCCGCATCAAGATAAGCCGCAAAGGGCGCGGGGCTGGCGGCGTGGAGCGCGCGGTGGAATTCCCAGCCGTCGCCGGGCCACGCGGCGGTGAGGCGTTGGGAGAGGTTGACTTGGTAAATGTCGCCGGCGCGGATGTAGTCGAGGGCGCGGCGGGTGGCGGTGATGAATTGGTCGCGGGTGAAGTTTGAGGTTGGGGGAGGGACGAGTTTCACCTCGTCCGTGTTTTTTTTAAATTGATTTGGGACGAGGTGGAACTCGTCTCTCCCGAGTTGTTCGTGCCACCAATTGGCTTGTTGGCGGGCGCGGGATTCGTTGCGCGAGCCATCGGCGGCGAGGCCGGTGGCGACGAGCCAGGTTTTGCCGAGGTGATGGTCGAAGATGGCGAGGCTGTCGTAAAAGCCGACGGCGCAATCGGGTAGTTCGAGGTCGTTCACCGCGCGCGCGCGCAGGCGGGGTTCCACGAAATTTTTCAGGTCGTAGCCCCAGTAGCCAAAGCAGCCGCCGAGCGGAAAGGGGAGGTCAATCTCATCGATGATTTCGTAGCGCGCGAGCAGTTGCTCCAGCACATTCCACGGATTGCCAAATTGCACGCGGGATTGTTCGTCCGTCCGCAACTCGCAACGGCTGCCCCAAGTGCGTAGCGTGAGAAACGGCCGCGCGACCACAAACGAATACCGCGCTTGGTCGGTGGCCTCCCCGTCGCTGCGCAGCAACATCAAACCGGGCAAGCCGCGCAGTTGCTCCGCCAGAGTTTCTGGCGTGTGGCGCGTTCGGGCGTGCTCGATGAGTGGGCGCATCAGGCGAAGGCCGGCGGTGGCGAAGTTTGGTGGCCGGTGCGGTTGTGATAATCGTTGATGATTTTCACGGCTTTGGCGGGGCTGTCGGTGATGGTGATGAGGTCGGTATCATTCGGGCTGATGTATTTACCGCGTTTAAGGGTGCTGTTGGCCCACTTGAGCAAGCCGCTCCAGTAACTGCGCCCAAAACAAATGATGGGATAGCGCGGCACCTTTCCGGTTTGCACGAGGGTGAGAATCTCAAACAATTCATCCATTGTGCCAAAGCCGCCGGGCATATAAATGAACGCGGTGCTGTATTTTGCGAGGCACACTTTACGCGCGAAAAAATAATGGAAGTCCACCGAGATGTTGGAGTACTTGTTGCCGCTCTGCTCGAAGGGGAGCTTGATGTTGAGGCCAACCGAGCGTCCGCCGCCTTCGGCTGCGCCTTTGTTGGCGGCTTCCATAATGCCGGGGCCGCCGCCGGTGATAACGGCAAAATTATTTTCTGCTAAACGCTTGGAGAGATCCAGGGTGGCTTTGTAAAATCGATCGCGCGGTTTGGTACGCGCAGAGCCGAAGATGGTGACGGCGGGGCCGATGTGCGACATTTCATCAAATCCCTCGACAAACTCGGACATGATGCGGAAAACGCGCCACGGATCTTCGTGCACGAAACGGTTGGCGGATTTCTTGGGCTTCTTGGTTCTGGCCATGCGGCGAGGGTAAAGCGCGGCGTGGCGTGGTCAATGACGGGTTGTCGACAGTGGAGCGAGCGGTGGAGTTTCAGCTCATTTCTCACTGTCCGCCGCTCGCTGCTCGATGCTCTCGATCCCCTTCTTCCCGCGTCGCACGGACTGGATGGATTTGGGGCGGGCTTTGACGATCATTCGGAGAGGGCAGCCTTCGTAGCCAAAGGCGTTGCGCATATGGCGGGTGAGATATTTGTCGTAGTTATCCGTGTACACTTCGGGGGCGTTGACAAACATCGTGAAGGTGGGCGGCGCCTGTTTGGTTTGCGTGGCGTAATAAAGTTTGAAGCGTTTGCCGGCTTTATTGGGCGGAGGGCGGCGCTCGAGGGCGTCTTGCAGCGTGCGGTTGAGCAGAGGCGTGGGGACTTTTTGCTGCCATTGACCGGCCACGTAACGAATGGCTTCGAGCAATCGATCGAGATGGAAACCGGACTTGGCGCTGGTGAAAATCACAGGGGCGTAATCGAGAAAGAACAATTGCTCCTGCACCCAACTGCCAAACTCGGAAAGCATCGTCAATCGCTTGGTGCGGTCATCGCGGTGGCGGTCTTTTTTGCGGCGACTGATGATTTCCTTTTTGCGTGCCTCTTTCACGACGTCGGTGGTGAGGTCCCACTTGTTGATGACCACAATGCACGCGCGATGGTTGCGCGTGATGAGGTCGGCAATTTTTTTATCCTGCTCCACAATGCCAGTTTCGGCATCCACGACGAGCACGGCAATGTCGCAGCGTTTGATGGCTTCGGCGGTGCGGGTGACGCTGAAATATTCAAGGCTGTCCTTTACGCGGCGCTTTTTGCGAAGGCCGGCGGTGTCGATGAGTTGGCAATGTTGCACGCGGCCTTCGGTCTCGATGGTGAACGGGACATCCACCGCATCGCGCGTGGTGCCGGGAATTTCGCTGACGATCACTCGGTCACTCTCGGTGAGGGCGTTGATGATGGAAGACTTGCCGACGTTGGGGCGGCCGATGATTGCTAAATTTAAGGTTGAGGGTTGATGGCCGATGGTTGATGGGCCCTCCGGCAAATGCTCGAGGGTGGCGTCCAACAGGTCGGAGGTGCCTCGGTCGTGCAGGGCGCTGACGGGGAAAATGTGCTCGAAACCCAGCGCGGCAAATTCCACGGCGTTGTCGGCGGCGGTTTGGTGGTCGGCTTTGTTAACGGCGAGCAGTGTGGGTTTGCCGCTTTGGCGCAAATGTTGGGCAACTTCCTCGTCCAGCGGCACAATGCCTTCCTGCACATCGACCACAAAAATAATCGCATCCGCCGCCTCGATGGCCAAATCCACCTGTTCCACCGTGGCGGTGGCGATGATGTCCTGAGATTTTTCGCCCGGAATGAGGCCGATTCCGCCGGTATCCACGAGCGTAAACGCCCGTCCCGCCCATTCGGCCTCGGCCGTGATTCGGTCGCGCGTCACCCCCGCCTGATCGTGCACAATGGCAATGCGGCGGCCGGCAATCCGGTTAAACAACGCGGATTTGCCGACATTCGGGCGACCAACAATGGCAATGGTACCAGACATTTTATTTTCTCAAACGGGTCGTAGAAAGTGAAAACACGTCCTAAACAGGTGGTTTTTCCAAAAATGGCCACAAAAAGTGGCGACCCCTACGGGACTCGAACCCGTGTCGCCGGCGTGAAAGGCCGGTGTCCTAACCACTAGACGAAGGGGTCCATTTGTCAGAGCGGGGAAATATAGGGATGCGGGCACGAATGTCACGGGAAATCTGCCGGTGAATAGAATGGGGAAGATTCATCGGTTGACAAATCGGCCAACCTCAGGCAGATTGTCTGGACACCAATTTCTTTGATCCGGGCGACAGAACGTTTCTTCAGAGGGGTTCTCCACCCCCACCTCCTTGGCGTCTGTTGCCCGGATCACTTTTTTCGCCCCGTCGTTCCCCAAAACTCCACCAAAACTCCAAAATTTTTTACTGAAACGATTGACGGCATCGGCAGCTTGGATTAGCTTGCCGCCCGCAGAATTTTGCGGGGGTGTAGCTCAATTGGTTAGAGCGCTGGCCTGTCACGCCAGAGGTTGCGAGTTCGAGTCTCGTCACTCCCGCCATTCTTCTTTTCTGGTAAATTGCGTTCCTTTCATCATGCCGCCGTGCGGCTCAGCGAACTATCTGTGTTTAACACAGTCTTAACACAGCTGATCGAAAGGAACGAAAAGTCAATTTGGGAAGGGTTACTGCACGGTATCGGTATGTTATCCGATCTCGATTATGCGTCCTGTTTTAACAGTTTGAAGCTTACTTGATACCGATAGAATTCGATTCCCCGTGTCACTTTGAGAGCGCGCCGAATTCGAAGGTCTTCATCCAGTGCAATGATGACTCCCTTCACCGTTTGACCCTCCTCGGCGAGTTCCTCTTGGGCATAACCCATATAGCGTTGGATTTGGCCAATGACCGAGTCGCTCGCTCGGCCCTTCTTCAGTTCCACAATCAATAGCTCCTTCTTATCCTTGCTAATGGCAAGAATATCCATCGGACCAGTATCACTTGGAAACTGTTGGCCCACCAATTCACCGTCCACTTCAAAAATATTGTAGTTTAACCCCAGTTCGGTGCTCGACCAATTGGCGACGAGGAAATCTTCTAAATGCTTTTCCAATGCAAAAACTGAAGAACCCTCAACGGTCTCATCGGTGGAGATTAACGTCGGCGCAATTTGGCCATCAATCAAGCGATCCAATTCCTCAGCATACTTTGTGAGGTCGCAGGTAGTTCCGATTGAACCACTCGAATTCTGAAGAGCCTGGCTCATATCAGTGCGATCGAATAAATTTGGGAACCAGTTTACAGGTCGCCGATGAAAGAGGGGCTTGTCGGCCGCATAAACATAAGGCCCAGTGATCTCACCCGCGCGATAGCGTCCATTTCCATCTGGAGTGATAACAATGTCACCCTCCTTTAAATCTTTGGAAACCTTCCACGTCATCCCGCAAGCCAACCCTGCTGCGATCTTGCTCTTGCCAGGGTTTTTGGCGAGGAAGATGGGGATGAACTCTTTGTTAAATTCCCGCCATTTTTCTGGCACGCGGCCAGTGAGATCGACATTGATATCAAAATCAACGCCAATGAATCCTTCGTCGAAACACATTTCTGCATGCGCGCTTTTGGAACCAGCCATCACACGATTGTATTTTTTCATTTTAATCTAGTTCTTTCGATTTGAAGACATTACTCATTGATGGCAGCAAATGTTGGGCAATCATACTGGGGCTGTGAAATTTTGCAAAGGACGGCAACTTAGTTGGCTTGTCACGCCAGAGGTGCAAGTTCGATTTCCGTTATTCCAGCAATTTCCGTCTTCCTCTTATTACTTAACCGGCACCACCGAAGCCACGCCTGTTTGCGGGTTGTAATTCCATTTCATTCCATTCGGCACCGCGGGCAATTCGGCGAGGAGGCCTTCGGTAATGAGCTCCTGCAAATTGGCCGGCGGTTGGCTGCTCGTGGCTTTGAATTGGTTGATGGCGCTGTTCACCTGCATCAACCCAGCGCTGATGATCGCTTTCTTGCGGCCTTTGTTCACCGCACCCAAATAATCCACCGGCGCGGTCGCGGGATTGCCCGAGGAATTTTCATTGAGATCCGGCTCCGGCTGATCGCCGCACGCGCTGCAAAACAAACCGAGGGCGAGAATATAAAGTGTGGTTTTCATCTGCCCCAACCCTACGCCCCACGGCATTTGGGTAAAGGATGAACTGGCG
>JAPKDK010000422.1 GCA_028872645.1 Verrucomicrobiota bacterium | reverse complement strand
AGGAGTCACAGTATCCCACTACGTATCCCGAGACCAGTACCGGCCGGCGGTCGGCGTTGGCGCGGTGGATTGCTTCCAATAAAAACCCGCTCACCGCGCGCGTCGCGGTGAACCATGTTTGGCTGCGACACTTTGGCGAGCCGCTGGTGGAATCAGTGTTCGACTTCGGCCTTCGCGCCAAGCGGCCGGTGCAAGCCGAGTTGCTCGACACGCTCGCGGCGGAGTTTATGGAATCGGGCTGGAGCTTTCGGCACCTGCACCGCCTCATCGTTACTTCGCGCACGTACCGGCTCAGGTCCACCACTGCCGGCGCGGATCCCAAGACCTTGGCAGCTGATCCCAACAATCATTTTTACTGGCGCATGAACACGCGCCGGATGGAGGCACAAGTGGTGCGTGACAGCTTGCTGCATCTTGCAGGCGTGCTGGACACAAAAATGGGCGGGCCGTCCATTAACCCCGGCGATGTTGCGCGCCGTCGCAGTCTTTACTTCAAACACTCGCGTGATCAGCAGGATAAGTTGCTAAAAATGTTCAACGACGCCGACCACTTGCAGTGCTATCGCCGCAGCGAAAGTATTGTGCCGCAACAGGCACTCGCACTCTCGAACAGCAAACTGGCGATTGAGATGTCGGGGTTGATTGCAAAAAAAATTGAGGGTGAGGGCTTTGTGGAATCAACGTTTGAAATTTTGCTGGGCCGCAAACCGGACTCGACCGAGCGGCAGGAATGCCTGGAGACGCTGGGTGAACTTGAAGCCGCAGCTAAAAAAGAGAAGAAGGCAAATCCAGCGCAGCGCGCGCGACGCGGGCTGGTTCATGCCTTACTGAATCATAACGACTTCGTTTCAGTCAGATAAATGATGGACATAAATCGCAGATTATTTCTTGGCCGCTCGGGACTGGGCTTTGGGAGTCTTGCGCTTTCATCGATGCTCCGGAGCGCGGAGGGTCAGTCACAGCTAGCGCATTTTGCGCCGAAAGCGAAGAGTGTGATTTGGCTATTCATGCGCGGCGGCGTGAGCCACATGGAGAGTTTTGACCCGAAACCAATGCTCAACACGCTCGCGGGAAAATCGATTGGCGAGACGCGTTTCAAATACGTGATGGATAGGGAGCGGCTGAAGAAGGTGCGCGTAGTGGTGGTGAACGACGCCAACGGACAGCAGCGCACGAAGCTGTATCCGCTGCAGGTGGGTTACAAAAAATACGGGCAGAGCGGCATAGAGGTGAGCGATTGGTTTCCGCATCTCGGCGGGTGCATCGACGACATTGCGGTGATTCGCTCGATGTGGACCACCGACGACAACCACGGCGCGCAGGTGCAGTTTCATTCTGGCCGGCACATGCTTGATCCGCGCGTGCCGACGATTGGCGCGTGGGTGAATTATGGATTGGGGACGTTGAATGAAAATCTGCCGCAGTTCATCGGCATGGGGCCGCGTTATTTTGACCGCAGCGACGGCCATTACCTCGGTCCCGCTTACGACGAGGTGAAGCTGAAGATTGACCCCAAGAACCCGCTCGACTACGCCCGCCCCGAGGGCGACATCACC
>JAPKDK010000122.1 GCA_028872645.1 Verrucomicrobiota bacterium | reverse complement strand
AGCGTTCGGCGGCGAATTCGATGCTGCCCACTTGCGAGGGCGCCACGATGTTGCCGGCCACGCGGATGACAAAGAGATCGCCGAGGCCGTGGTCGAAGACAATCTCCAACGGCACGCGGGCATCGGAGCAGCCAAGCACGATGGCAAAAGGCTCGTGGCTTTCCATCACTTCAGTGCGCCGCTCACGATTGGTGAGTTCCTTCAGCACACGCCCGCCATTGACGAATCGTTGGTTGCCTTCCTTGAGTTGCTGAAGAGCTTCGTTGGCGGAAATCATTATCGGCGGGGAACCTAACCTGTCGCGGCCCGCGCGTAAAGCCGTGGCTGTTTGCAGCGTGTCATTCCTCCCGCGCTTCGCACAGTCGTTTGAGGTTTTCCAGTTCCTTTTGTTGCGCCTCGCATCCGCCCTTTTTCAATAGCCTACCGAACAGGAAAAAGAAGATTTTTAGAAAGCCCTTCGGCGTGACATCTTAATTCTGTGTTACCCGCGTACGGCTTTCGTCAATCGCCTCGAAGGTGTACGTCGCATCGATATCAAACGACTCGCCGATCAGCACCATAGTGCTCGCGGTGGGCCGTTGGCCCGGGGCTACATTGTGGGAGGTAGGGAGGTTTCTCCGAAACCGCCTCGGCGCGCTCGGAGAGCACTTCCTGCCATCGCGGGTGTTTGCGGTAACCAAAAGAAAAACGCCCTCTCCCAGTGGGAGAGAGCGTTGGAATTATTGTTGAGCCCAAGCTTTAGCGCTGAAACCGGCTGCGGCCTCGGCTGCTTTGATGGCTGTTGCTATTTCCACTGCGGTTGCGGCCTTGCGGGCGTCCGCCTCCTCCGCCATTGCGGCTGCCGCCGTGGCGTCGGCCACCGCCTCCACCACCGTTACCACGACCGCGGCCAAAGTTTTTTGGCGCGGGTTGGCTGGAGTGAAAGGCGCGTTCGCAGTGAAATGGATGTTCCATTTCGGCGGGGACTTCCTTGTCGAGCAGGCGCTCGATGCTGCGCAGCAAAGCGCGGTCCTCAGCGCTGCAGAACGAAATCGCGTTGCCGTCGTTGCCCGCGCGGGCGGTGCGGCCGATGCGGTGCACATAGGTTTCGGCCTCCATCGGGAGGTCGTAATTAATCACGTGCGTGATGTCATCGACATCCAATCCGCGAGCGGCAACGTCCGTGGCGACGAGCACTTGGTAGCGGCCACGTTTGAAACCATCCAGCGCGCGTGTGCGGGCGGCTTGCGTTTTGTTGCCGTGAATGGCGGTGCAGCGGATGCCGGCTTTTTCCAAATTCTCCGCCACGCGATTGGCTTGATGCTTCATCTGCGTGAAAATCAGCGCCTTGCCGACGGGGAATTTTTCAAATAGCGCAACCAAAAGCGCGTCCTTGTCTTTCTGACCGACGAACAAAACTTTTTGATCGATGCTTTCGACCGCCGGTTTGTCCGGCGTGATGGCGACGCGCACGGGGTCAGTCACCATCGTGTGCGCGAGCTGCACCATTTTCGGCGTCATCGTGGCGGAGAAAAACAGCGTCTGCCGTTCCGCCGGCAGTTTGCCGATCACGCGTTGGATGTCGGGGATGAAACCCATGTCGAGCATGCGATCCACTTCATCGAGCACGAAAACTTCAACCTCGTGCAATTTGATGTGCCCTTGCTGCATAAGGTCGAGCAAACGGCCCGGCGTGGCGACAAGAATGTCGACCCCGCGATTCAGCGCGTTCACTTGGCGGTATTGATTCACGCCGCCAAAAATGACCGTGTGGTTGAGGCGCAAAAAACGTCCGTATGTTTTCAGGCTGTCACCAATCTGCGCGGCGAGTTCGCGTGTGGGGGCGAGGATGAGTGCGCGCGGGCAGCCCTTGTTGGGTCGGCGCGGTTCGCTCGCCAGTTGTTGCAAAAGTGGCAGCGTGAAGGCCGCCGTTTTGCCGGTGCCCGTTTGCGCGCTGCCGAGCAAGTCGCGCCCATCAAGCAAATGCGGGATACACTCTGCCTGAATCGCTGTGGGGTCGCTATACCCCTGTGCCGCGACGGCCTTTTGCAGCTCCGGCACTAAAGTGCCAAATACTCCGCGTGGCCGGCCAGTGTATTCCGGATTTTGCTTTTGCGGTTGGGATTCAAATTGAGAATCAGATTGACGCGGTTCTGACTCAAGTTGCGAATTGGAATTTCTGGAATTCTGAGAATCCTGCGATTTTCCATTGGAGGATTTGGAGACACTACGTCCCCTGCGCGCACGAGGCGCGTATTCGTTTACTTTCATTATTTTCCTGGTCCGGCGTGTTGCAAACTCTCTACCCGCCGGACGCGTGGAAAAGAACGAGCCGAATGTTTCGGCGACTAACTCAGTTAAAAGGCCATGCCGAACAGCAGGCCTTTCTAACCTGAATCGGAATGTATTCGCATTTTGCAGACAAAATCGCCCGCGCGAAAACCTCGTGAGCGGCGGTGTTTACAGGATGCGGATGGGGATTGCAAGCATTATTTGAAGCTATTTTGGAGCTGAAGCGGGTGACTTGGATTCCACCCGCTCCGTTTTCAGCCACCGCCAATAGCGCGGCAGTTGGCCCACATAGTAGCTGGGCTCCAGTTGAACTTCCGCGTCGGCCAATTCGGTGGGGATGATAATCGAATCTCGGTTCACCTCCAAATGGAGCAGCGGCCATGCCTCGTAATTGGGGTGCGGTTCGGCGATTTGCAGGATGTGCATGCTCTGCGCATCGGCGGAAGACACGAATCCGTAGGCGATATCGTTGTACATCGCCAGTGCTTCATCGGCGCTTTCAAAGCAGGAGCCCTCAGTCAAGGCGAATGGAAACTCTCCCGACGTGTGGACGTTGGCGTGAAACAAGTTTTTCCCGGACGGCAACGTGACCGTTACGTCGGTGGAATTTTCGCCAGTGGTTTGGCGGGTGATGGTGCCGCGTTCAAAGTCAAACGCCATTAACATATTGGCCACTCGCCGCACGTGATTGGGGTCCATAATTAGGCGGCTAAAATATATACCTTTGGTGAGGCCCAGCTGCGAGGATTCGTACTCCACCAAAATTCACAGCCCAAACAAATCGTAATCCACCTTGGGAAACCCAACGCTCCGCTGCCGAAGATTACGAATAGCGGGCAGCACAATCGAAGGAATCGCCCGACCTTCCCGCGTGAGCAACCTCAAATGCCCCGGCAACAATCTCTGCAACCGCGTCGCCTCCACCGAAAAATTGATTATAAAAAGATGATCCAAATCCGCAAGCACATCCAGTTTCATAAAATGAGAAAAGTTCGATTGAGCCGAGGTCAAGCGTATTTCAAAGTCAAAAGTCGCAAATTTTGCACGACAGCCTGGTTGATTCATTTATACTTCCGCGATGCAACAGCAAACCAATAGACGTGTGTTTTTGAAGGCAGTGGCAGCAGGAGCGGTCGCGGGGCCGATGCTTGTGGCACGACCAAATGTGATTGGGGCGATTGATTCGTACTTTACGCCGCCTAAAGAGTGGCGGGGGAAGTTGGGGGCATTTCGCTCGCCGTTGGTTTTTAAGGATGGGACAAAGGTGAAAACGCCAGCGGATTGGGGGCGGCGGCGGTTGGAGCTTCGGGGGGATTGGATGCGGCTGTTGGGGCGATGGCCGGAGCTGATTACTGAGCCGAAGGTGGAGGTTTTGGAATCCAAACGGCGTGAGAATTTTCGGCAACTCAAGGTGCGGTTTAAGTGGACGTCAGTGGAATTCACCACGGGCTATTTGCTCATCCCCGAGGGCCAAGGCAAACGGCCGGCGGTGGTGACGGTTTTTTATGAACCGGAAACGGCGATTGGGCTCGGCAAAAATCCGCATCGGGATTTCGCGGTGCAATTGGCGCGGCGGGGATTTGTGGCGTTGTCCATCGGCACCACGGAGACGACGAACAACGGAACGTACGCCACTTATTTTCCCTCCATCAAAAACGCCAACGTGCAGCCACTCTCGATGCTCGGCTGCGCGGCGGCCAATGCGTGGCACGTGCTGGCGCAGCGATCGGAGGTGGACGCCAATCGCATCGGCATCGTCGGCCATTCGTACGGCGGCAAGTGGGCGATGTTCGCCTCGTGTTTATTTGACAAATTTGCCTGCGCCGCGTGGTCCGATCCCGGCATCGTTTTCGACATGCGCCCGAGCGTGAATTACTGGGAACCGTGGTACCTCGGCTATCACCCCAAGCCGTGGCGCAAACGCGGCGTGCCCAACGCCGCCAGTCCCGCCCGCGGGTTGTACCCCAAACTGCTCGCCGCCAAGCGCGACCTCCACGAACTGCACGCGCTGATGGCGCCGCGGCCGTTCCTAGTCAGCGGCGGCTCCGAGGATGGCCCGCACCGTTGGGAAGCCCTCAACCACGCCATCGCCGTCAACGATTTGCTCGGTGTTAAAAACCGCGTCGCGATGACCAATCGCCCCGACCATTCGCCGAATGAAAAAAGCAACGGCGTGATTTACAATTTCTTTGAGCATTTTCTGAAGGGATGACGTGAAGAATTCGGAATCGGAAGCTCATCTCTCCAGTGCAATTCTTTTGCCCGTGAACGCCGCCAAAGCCATCGCTCTCTACAGCGTTTTCACTATTGTTTGAGGCAGGCTTGTTGTCGTGAACCGCGCGCGCTAATCTTCGCCCATGAATTCCCAAGCGACAGTGTTGGCCGGAGTGCCGGCGGTGAACATGACTTTGTTTCATCGCATTCATTTTTCCGTGGGCGACTCGGCATTTTTTGCGGAGTTGCCGGATGGGGAAACTGTTTTGTTGGTGCGCGACATCGAGATGAATCGCGCGAAACAATGGGCTCGGGCGGATCGCATCGGGTGCGCGTCGGACTTCACGCCCGAAGGCGGTTTGGATGGCGATCGGGACACCGCAATGGCGCAGGCGGGCGCGGAATGTTTGCGGCAGGCGGGCGTGAACACCGTGCGGGCGGACCGCACATTGCCCTATCTCTTCGCACACGAACTGCAGGCGGTGGGCATCACGCTGGCATACGATGCGGATCTTGGCGTGCGGGAACGTCGCGTGAAAACGGCTGAGGAACTCGCCTATCTCCGTGCTGCCCAAGCCATCACTGAGGGCGCGATAGAAATGGCCTGCTCGCTCATTGCGCGTGCGTCGGCGGATGCGGAGGGCATTTTGCAGCACGAAGGTCGGGCGCTCACCTCCGAGCGTATGCGCCAGCTCATTAATCATTACGCGCTTGACCACGATTGCTCTCTTCTTCACGGCTCCATAGTGGTCACGTTGCCGCAAGTGGCTGATTGCCATCATTCCGGCGCGGGGCCATTACGGGTGGACTTGCCGGTAATTGTAGATATTTTTCCAACTCATAACGAAACCCACTACTGCGGCGACTGCACGCGCACGGTGGTAAATGGCGACCCAGACGACACCTTCCGTGACATGCACGCCTGCGTGGTACGGGCGCACGCCGCAGGTTGCGCGGCACTCCGCCCGGGCACCACGGGCATGGCAGTGCACGCGAAGGTGGCGGAGGTCATCCGCGCGGGCGGCTACAGTATGGGCCAACCACCGAAGGACGCGGATGAGGACTTTATTTCTATGCGCCACGGCACCGGCCACGGCATCGGGCTGGACGTGCATGAGCCGATTTTGTTGGCCAAGGGTGCCGGCGAAATTTTAGAACACGAAGTCTTCACTGTGGAACCGGGGCTTTACTCGGCAAAACATGGCGGAGTGCGAGTTGAGGATATGCTGGCTATCACCGTCGACGGGTCGGAAAACTTCAATCAACTCCACACGGGGCTGGATTGGAGTTAAAAGAGGTTTGACGGAGTTTGCACAGCGCTGCCTTTGAGGGGACGCTCAAAATTGAGAATCGCCCAGAGCTGGTTTTGAGATGTCGAGCGTGGCGAAGGTTAAACAACCTTCACACCGGAAGCCTGCGGGCCTTTACGGCCTTCGGTTTCCTCAAACTCAACGGCGTCACCTTCCTGAATTTGGCCGCCTTCCACTTCGTTGATGTGGACGAACAAATCTTTGCCGCCGTCATCGGGCTGGATGAAACCGAAACCTTTTTGGTCGAAGAACCGTGCTACTTTTCCTGTTGGCATAATCTTTTTTGTTAATTCGCCTTGCTGGCGATGCGCGGAGAGTGCCCGAATGGGCCGGGATGGCAAGCGAAATTCGGAGAAATCGTCAACTACCTCGGCTCCATGGCTGCTAAAAGTGAGCTGAGGTTACCTTTGGGATTGCCTTTTGCGGAGCTTGGCGCACCATCGCGGCACACATGAAACGCATTCTTTCTTTTTTCACGTTGTTACTGTTGGCCGCTTTTCTGAAGGCGGAGGACATTCGCAGTTACGAACTGCGCATTTACACGGCGCACAAGGGGAAGCTCGAGGCGCTCAATGCGCGCTTTCGCGACCACACCTGCAAGTTATTTGTAAAGCACGGGCTCACCAACGTGGGATACTGGGTGCCGGTTGATAAATCCGATAACCGGTTGATCTATGTGATTAGTTCACCCAATCGAGTTGCACACAAGAAATCATGGCAGGCCTTTCTGAATGATTCAGATTGGAAAAAGGCTTATAAGGCCTCAACCAAAGATGGTGCGTTGGTAGCCAAGATCGATAGTACTTTTATGAGTGCTACCGATTACTCGCCCGTTGTGAAGCCCGTCATAACCAAGGATATTCGCGTGTTCGAACTGCGCACCTACACTACGGCCTCCGATCGGTTGAAGAATCTGCACGCGCGATTCCGAGACCATACCTGTAAGATCTTCGAGAATCATGACATGACTAATGTCGCCTACTGGACGCCGATGGATGCTAATAAGGGTAAATCCAATACGCTGATCTACATCATTTCTCACTTCAGCCATGGGCAACCCTTTAAACATCTTGCTCAGGCAAAAAAAAACTGGAAGGGTTTTGGTGGCGATCCGTCTTGGCAAAAAGCCCGTGCCGCTTCGGAGGTCGATGGCAAAATTCTCGCCAAAGGGCCCGCGCGTATTTACCTCAAGGCCACGGATTTTTCACCCCTCAAATGAATACAGATATTCAGGGTAATGAATCCTGAGCATCCTGCTCATCTGTGTTCAACTCCAAACAATTTGAAAGCGTATGGCATTGGTCGCTGGAGGGCCAGCGTGTATAGTTGCGCACGAGGGGACTCCAGCTTCCAATTTGAAGATGAATAATTTTTTAATTCTCAAGCGAAAGAGCAAATCTTGAATCCACAAAAGCAAGAAGTTATCGCGGGCATGGAGGGGTTTGTCTCCGACCAGCTTGGGTTACTGGATTCGCTGGAGGAATGCTGGCAGCCGCAGGATTTGTTGCCGGACTTGACGGGCGATGATTGGGCGGATCGCGTGGGGAAATTTCGCGAGCCCGCAAGGGGCTTGTCCGATGCGGTGCTGGTGGTGTTGGTGGGCGATATGGTGACGGAAGAAGCGCTGCCGACTTATCAAACATTGCTCAACGGCTTCGAGGGCATCGGCGACAAAACGGGCGCCGACGAAAGTCCGTGGGCGCGCTGGACGCGTGGCTGGACGGCGGAGGAAAATCGGCACGGGGATTTGCTTAACAAATATCTGTACCTCACCGGCCGTGTGGATATGCGCGCAGTGGAGCTGACGATCCAAAATTTATTGCGCAACGGATTTGATCCCGGCACGGCGCAGGATCCGTACAAGGGATTTGTTTACACCTCGTTTCAGGAACGGGCCACCAAGATTTCGCACAAGAACGTCGCCCAACTCGCGCGCGCGGAAGGCGACGAACATTTGCAGGGCATTTGCAGCGCCATCGCCACCGACGAAGCGCGCCACGAAAAAGCGTACACCAATTTCATGAGTCACATTTTCGAGCAAGATCCCGCCGGCGCCGTGCTGGCGTTTCGCGATTTAATGCGCGACCAAGTCGTGATGCCCTCGCACTTGATGCAGGATGGCGCGGGTCCTGGGTTGTTTGAGCACTTCTCCATCGTCGCGCAGAAACTTGGAGTGTACACGGCGAAACATTACGCAGAGATTATGAAGCACTTGGTTCGTCGCTGGGATGTGGAGCACTTGGCCGGTCTCACCGGCGCGGCGGCGGAAGCGCAGGATTATTTATGCCGCTTGGGCGCGCGTTATGCAAAACTGGCCGAGCGAAGCGAGCGCCGCCAATCAAAAGTGGAGTTACGGCAATTCAGTTGGGTTTTCAATCGAGCGGTTTAACCACTCACAACCCCATTGAATATCTGTG
>JAPKDK010000121.1 GCA_028872645.1 Verrucomicrobiota bacterium | reverse complement strand
GATGCGCAATTTCAAATGGGCTATTTGCATCGGGTGGGCGAGGGTGTGCTCAAGGATGATGCTGAAGCGGTAAAATGGTTTTTGCAAGCGGCAGAAAATTTGCACGAGGACGCGCAATACTACGCGGGCCTCTGCTTCGCGCACGGCATCGGCGTGGAGCAAGATCTCGTGCAAGCTTACAAATGGCTGAACCTTTCCGCCGCGGCCAATCACGCGCGCGCTCAGCGCGACAAGGAGATCCTCACCGACCAAATGATCCCTGAAGCTGTGGCCGAGGGGCAACGCTTGTCGGTTGAGTTTCAGGCCGCGCAATAACCTTCCCTTGCTGTCCTGAGTGCGGATAGGCACACTGACGCCAGCATCAAATGGCTGCAGTATCCAGAAATCAAATCATCGTCGTTTCATTAAGTGGGCTTGGCTTGGCACTGGCTATTTTTTTGGCGGTGACGATGGAGGAAAAGAAACCGCTCGACCTCCCGCCGCCCGCGAAGAGAGATGTGAATGGCGGCGCAAAAAATGCCACAAACACCCCCGCGCCAATTCGCACCAACGCTCCCGCAGTCTCCTCAACCAACTCCCCGCCCGTGACGCCTCCCACACCCACGGGCGATCCCTTGCTGCGCGCCCTCCAACAAAAGGGGGCACTAAAAATCGCGCTGGAATCGCTGGCGGTGGATCACGGTTTCGATGCCGAGGGAAATCTGCTGTGGCTGGGGCTCAGCAATTTGGCGGTGACCGATGCCGCCCTCGCCAAGATTTCCGGGGAAACAAAATTGCACGCGCTCTATTTATACGACACTTCAGTGACCGATGCCGGCCTTAAACATTTGGCCGACTGCACCGGTTTGCGTTTGCTCCTACTCACCGCCACCTCAGTGACCGATGCAGGTGTGGTCGGGCTGGAAACCGCCCTGCCCGAATGCGTGGTGGTGCGGTGATGGGGGAAGTAAAGTGGCAATCCACACGTTTGCCTTTTGCGTTGGGGCTTTGACTTTCTGCTTTTTACCTTTTACTTTTGTTGGATGAACTCCGTCAGGTTGCTGCTTCTCTTCGCGCTTGCCATTCCGGCCCTCGCCCAAACTCACGTTCCCAAGAGTCCCGCCAATCGGTTGACTTATTTGGATGACTCCAATCCGTTTTACCCGCATCGGGATTTCCCAAAGCTTATCACGCCGCAATGGGTGGGCGAGGAGGGCGTGGAGGCGGTGGTCACTTTGGGTATTGACGACATGCGGGCGACGGCGAATTACGAAAAGTTTTTGCGGCCGATTCTCGAGCGGCTCAAGAAAATCGATGGGCGGGCGCCGGTGAGTATTATGACTTGTCGCATCGCGCCGGATGACAAGCAGGTGCAGCGGTGGCTGGCGGAGGGCCTCTCCATCGAGGTGCACACGCTCACGCATCCATGTCCGCTTTTGCAGAAGGGGAATTTTGAGCAGGCGGCGAATGTCGTCCACGGCGGCGTGGATTTGCTCAGCCAAATTAAGGAGAATAAACCAGTGGCTTATCGGATGCCTTGTTGCGATTCGATGAATAGCCTCAGTCCGCGGTTTTTTGCAGAGATTTTCAATAAGACGAGCGCAGATGGGCGATATCTACAGATTGATACATCGGTCTTTAATATCACCACTTCAACTGATAAATCGCTCTCTCAAAAGTTAGTTCTGGATTCGGATGGCAAGGAGCGCTTTGGGAAGTATTTGAGCAAGATGAATTCTTACGTGGGAACGATTGAAGATTATCCCTACCCCTTTGTCATCAACCGCTTGTGCTGGGAATTCCCCTGCGTGGTGCCCAGCGACTGGGAGGCGCAAAACCTCATCGGTAATCAAAAGCCGCAAATGCTTGAGGACTGGAAACGTGCGCTTGATGTCACCGTTCACAAACAGGGCGTGATGAACCTTGTCTTTCACCCACACGGCTGGAGCAGCAGCGCGCAGTTGGTGGAACTGATCGATTACGCTCAGAAGACGTACGGCAAAAAGGTTAAGTTCCTGAATTTCAGGGAATGCGCCGAGCGGTTGAACAAAAACCTACTGAAGGGCAGTTCGCTGCGAGGCAAGGATGGCGGTGATAATGCGGTGCGTATTCTTGATGCCAACAATGACGGGTTCATGGATGTGCTGATCGGCGAAAAAAACCTGACGCGCATTTGGAACCCGAAACAATCGACCTGGACCGAGCTCAAACTGCCCTTCGATCCCCGAAAAACCCTGGCCGGTGTGCTGGACAAATCCGGCGCGGCCTCGATGGTGGAGGCAAAGGAAGCCGGACAAATCTGGACGTTTCAAAAAGCCGGCTGGAAAGTCATGCAGGCTAATGCGGTGAAGCAATCCGGCGAGTTGCCTTCAACCTTGAAGGGAATTCGCAATTTGATTTCCGCCGCCAAGCCGGCCCTTGGCCGCATTATCAAGAATGACGGAGAGAACACCGATTGGTACGACTTCACCGGATCAATGGCCCCGCGTCACCTGCTCCGGCAACAGGCCAAGGGTAAAGTGCTCGACTGGGAAAGCCCCGTATTACCGGCCAACCCGGATCAACCGATTGTATTGTGCCTCACAGGCGGTCTGGGCCACGAGAGCCAACCGGAAACCGACGGCTTCATGCTGGCGGTGGATGGCAAGGACACGCTGCGGTTTGACCTGTCCCGAAAGTTCATCCGTTGGCAGGCAAAGAATGGCTTGATTGAGGTGGTTCATTTGCCCACGTGGACAACCGATCTGGATTCAGGCGGCTACTTCTTTTTTATCCTACCAAAGGGCACCGTGAAGAAAGACCGGGTCATTCGTTTTTCGGTGCGCTCACTGGGCGCGGGCTCTCAACGCTGGTTCGCGATCGATGTGAAACAGGATGTGGCTGACAACCTCAAGAGACTCGCCGCGAAGATCGGCAAGCCGAGTTCACGTCTGGGCCTCCTGCGCGATGTCGACAACGATGGCGTATGTGAGCTGATTAGCACCCGTGTCTACGGCTGGGATCCAAAAATAAAAAACTGGGGCCCACGACCGTATTCCCTGCCCAATGACATCCATCATGCAAGCGAGGGCCTGCGGTTTGTGGACCTCAACAAGGATGGTTTTGATGACATTGTGTTTTCCGATGAAAACCGCTGGGGTATTTATCTGTGGGAAACGCGCATCAATCCCGGCCTCGGCTGGCATCCGGGTTGGAGCGATACCGTGCGTAAGGGTAAACGCAGCGATAGCGATGCTATCCCGATGATTTCACGCGGCGGCTTTACCCCGAACAACGGCGCGTGGTTTCACAGCGACCACCTCTGGGTGCAAAACGAAAATACTGCGCACCTGCCACAAGTGGTCGATCGTCGATCGTTCAAACAGTTGTTGGATTTTGGCGGACCCAAGGCGAAGGAACCTGAGGCAAGCCGGCAGTGTTTCCAGGTGCGCGAGGGATTTGAGGTGCGGCTGGTGGCGAGCGAGCCGCAGGTGCGTGATCCGGTGGCATTCGACTGGGGTGCCGACGGCAAATTATGGGTGGCCGAGATGGGCGATTATCCGTTGGGTATCGACGGCAAGGGCAAACGCGGAGGCGTGGTGCGTTGGCTGGAGGATGCCGATGGCGACGGACGTTATGAGAAATCCACAGTATTTCTGGACGGGCTTAATTTTCCCAATGGCGTGATGCCGTCGGGCAAAGGCGTGCTTATTAGTGCCGCACCGGATATTATTTACGCCGAGGACACTACCGGTGATGGCCGCGCCGATCTGCGCCGCGTACTCTTCACCGGTTTTCGTGAGGGCAATCAACAGCATCGAATGAACGGCTTTGCGCTCGGGTTGGACAACTGGATTTACGCTGCCAACGGCGACAGCGGAGGCGTAGTAAAAAGTCTAGCCACGGGCAAGAGTGTTAACATCAGCGGCCGCGATTTCCGGTTTAAGGTCACCGGTGAGTTTGAAACCGTGGCTGGACAAACACAATTTGGCCGCTGGCGAGATGACTGGGGCAACTGGTTTGGCAACAACAACCCCAACTGGCTTTGGCACTACCATGTGCCGATTCGTTACTTCGCGCGCAATCCACAACTCGGCTTACCAGGCACGCGTCGCAACACATTTTCCAGCAACCGGCTGTTCCCCATTAGCCCACGTATGGAACGCCCGAACAGCCCGAACGCCTACGGCCATGTAACCAGCGCCAACAGTGCTACACCTTATCGTGGTGGGTTGTTTACAAAAGTAGACCCTTTATTTGCTCGCAGCGTTTTTATTAGTGAACCCGTACACAACCTTGTACATCGTGAAGTGCTTGAACCTGAGGGGGTGAGTTTCAAGAGCCACCGTGCCAAAGGTGAAGAGAAAAAAGAATTTCTCGCCAGCACTGATAATTGGTTCCGGCCCACGCAAATTAAAACCGGCCCTGATGGCGCGCTGTACGTTGCAGACATGTATCGCCTAATCATCGAGCATCCCGAATGGATCCCCGCCGCCATGCAATCCAGGGTAAATCTACGCGCCGGCCAAGACAAAGGTCGCATTTGGCGAATAATGCCAAAAAGCGCGAAGCTCCGAAAAACGCCGCACCTTGACAAAATGAGCACTGCCCAACTCGTTGACGCCCTCGACCACCCCAACGGATGGCAACGTGACATGGCTCAGAGCTTGTTGGTGAGAAATAAAGACAAAGCTGCGGTTAAACCGTTGATGGAAATACTCAAAAACTCAAAGTTGCCAAAAGCGCGACTGCAGTCGCTCTGCACACTGGACGGGTTGGATGCGTTGAACAACGAAGTCATTACCATTGGCTTTGCGGACAAACATGCTGCGGTACGAGAACACACCGCCAGATTGTGCAGGGGGGACCATGCGGCCTTGGCCCGTGTGGCCATTGCTGATTCTTCCGCTCGTGTCCGTCGTCAAGTCGCCTTTTCTCTCGGCGACACTAGCGATGTTGGGGCTGCCACAGCCCTCTTGCAACTCGCTCATGATCAAAATTCTGATGTACGCCTCGCGGTGAAAAGTTCTGCCGTGCCACATATCGCTGCGATGCTGAAAGAAATTTTCGCATCCACAAACCAGCCGCCTCAGGACATCACCAGTCACCTTCTTCAACTCGCCGCCACCGGGAACAAACAGGATGTTCTTGCCAGCGTGCTCACCGAAATGACCATAGCCAAAGACCGCTCGGCGCAACTCACGATGATAGCCGGCTTTCTCGATACCCTGAATGCGCAGGGCAAATCATTGTTAGAGTTTCGCAAGCAGGCATCACCTCAACTTCAGCAGGCCATCGACAAAACCGAAATTCTTTTCACATACGCGCGCGCCCATATCAAAGATCCACGAGCCATCTCGTTATTGACTCGCGGACTGAGTCAACACGAAGCCGATCTACAGAAACTGGTGCAGTTACTCAATCCAAAGGAATCGCCGAGTATCCAGAAAATTGCCCTTTCCACGTTGAGTAAGGGGCAATATCCGAAGCTGACTGCCGAATTACTCAAGGGCTGGAGCGGTTACGGTCCAAGTACCCGTGCCGCCGTCATTAACACCCTGCTCACTCGTGAGATATGGACTCAGGCATTGCTGACAACATTGGAGAAAGGCAACTTGGCCACCGTACAGATCAGCCCCGCCCATCGCCAAAAACTTAACCAACATCCACAGCTCGCTATTCGTGCCCGTGCTACCAAGCTCTTTGGTCGAGTTGATGTGAATCGTGCCAAAGTGATTGCCCGTTATCAGAACGTAACAAAATTGCAGGGCAACACGAAGCGTGGTGCGACGCTATTCAAGGCTAATTGCGCGGTGTGTCACAAATTCAAGAACGAGGGCAACCCCGTGGGGCCAGACCTCGCTACACTTGCGGGCAAGCCAACAACTGATTGGCTCACCGCCATCCTAGACCCCAACCGTGCTGTTGAGGACAAGTACATTGGTTATGTCATCACCACTCGTGCTAATGCCGTACATATCGGCGTGATCACTGTCGAAACACCTGCCAGCCTCACCCTGCGCACTCTCACTGGCCAGGAACAAGTGATACTGCGAACCAATATCAAGGATCTTAGAAGCACCGGCCTTTCCCTGATGCCCGTCGGTCTCGAGGCTATCCTACCCGCACAATCGATGGCAGACCTATTGAAGTATACTCGAGGAAAATAGATGCCCATGCGTCACTCATTTGTCATTATATGCCTGTTGTTTCTCGCGGGACACGTGGTTTTTGGACAAACCACCAAGGCAAGAAACTGGTGCCTCATTGGCGTGGCAAAAGTTGACGTGACACCGAAAGGACCCGTGGTCTTGGCCGGCTATGGTGGACGCACAACGGAACACGAAGGTATCGACACCAAACTTTGGGCCCGCGCGATGGTCATGGGGAACAAGTCTCCCGTTGCCGTAGTGGTGTTGGACAACTGCGGCGTGCCAGCCGGTGTCACTCGACGCTTGGCTCAGCGCTTAGTCAAACACGGCATTACTCCCAGACATCTAGTGGTGGCTGCCACGCATACGCATAACGCGCCCTCACTGGTGGGATATGCGAAGGTGGTATGGGCTGGTCGCATGAGTCCCGCGCAGGAAAAGCGTATGGCCGAGTACACCACTTTTGCAATCGACCGGATGGAATCTGCAGTATTGAGAGCCTTGAAAAACCGTCAGCTAATGCAGTTGGAATGGGCGCAGGGGCGGGTGGGGTTTGGTGGCAACCGACGAGTACTAAACAATGGGAAATGGGCTGGGTTTGGCTTTCAACGAAATGGGCCGGTCGATCACAGTTTGCCAGTACTCGCAGCACGCGATGCCGATGGAAAAGTCCGTGCGTTGTGGGCTAATTACGCCTGCCACTGCACCACTGTTGGCTCACGTAATCGTGTTGGGGGCGATTGGGCGGGCTTTGCCAACTCCTCAATGGAAACGGATTTTCCCGGTGCGGTGTCACTCATGAGTATCGGCTGCGGCGCAGATATCGGTCCTGTGGGCAGCGGGCTTCAAATCGCAGAAAAACATGGGCGCACCATTGCCACGGAAGTGAAGCGCCTCCTTGCCACCAAGACGACACCTCTCACTGGGCCGCCTGCGGTGAGCGGCAAGCATATCCAGTTGCCTCTCATCAAGCCTCAGCCGCGGGTACACTGGGAGGCACAGCTTCGAGGTAGCGGCTGGCATCATCAACTCGCCAAGGCCATGCTGGCCAAGCTCGATGCCACGGGGTCCATACCGGCGCAAGTAAATTACCCTGTATCCGTCTGGAAATTCGGTGACGACCTCGCAATGGTGTTCCTGGCTGGCGAGGTGGTAGTAGACTATTCGGTCCGACTGAATCGTGAGCTCGACTGGACACGCCTTTGGATCAGTGCTTGGGCCAACGACATGCCTGGCTACATTCCCTCCCGCCGTGTACTGGCCGAAGGGGGTTACGAGGCAGACTTTTCGCAGGTATATTACGAACAACCCGGTCGGTACGACCCCAAGGTGGAAGACGCGGTGGTTAATGCAGTGAAGGAACTGGTGGGTCGCACCTTCGAGATGCAACCTGGTCAGAAAACAGCCCCATTCCATACACTGCCCAGCGGCGAGGCCGATACATTTAATCGCGTGGCCGAATGGGCCGCCGCAAAAAAACCCGAAGAGGAAATGATGGTGCTTCAAAAAGTCCGCCAACTCATCCCCAACGCCATGCCGGCAATCGGGCGGATGTTACCAGGCGATGCGGAACAAACTGAATGGTTCAACTTTGCCGGCGACCACGTCCGACGCGTATTCATTCGCCAGAAAGCGAAGGGCACCACACTGCGTTGGCAAAGCCCCAAGCTTTTGGAAAACGCCAAAGGCTCGATCACACTCTGCTTCACCGGCGGTGTAGGGTGGGAATCCGCCCCAAAGACGGGAGGTTTTACCCTATTAATTGGTGGCAGTGAGGCTCTTCAGTTTGATGTTACCCGCAAGGCTAACCGATGGGTTTCAAAGGATACCAAAACGGAACTGGTTTACCTTCCCACATGGACCTCACCGGAAGACTCGGGCGGCTTCTTTTTCCTGACCCTCACAAATGTCCACCCGGATGCCAATGGAGCCATCTCCATTGCGGTTCGCTCTTTGGGACGAGATTCCATGCGGTGGTTTGCCATCGATGCCAAACAGGAAATCCGTACAAAGCTAAATAAGCTTTCGGCTGCAATTACAAAAAACCGCTAATATCAGGCGCCATCACCCGAGTTCCCATCTGGTTTCGCCCTCTTATTTTTTCTTAGGCCTGTTGGGACGTTTCCGCG
>JAPKDK010000120.1 GCA_028872645.1 Verrucomicrobiota bacterium | reverse complement strand
ACTCCTCCATCTACATCGCCTGCGCCGTCGTGTTGTGGTGGCACAAAGGTAAGCGGCCCGAGCTGGCAGCACCCATTCAGGAAGCCGATCCGGTGACGGTCAACGTCTGATATGATCGCCGTCAGCATCGCTCCCTGGAACTATGGAGTGTTCGTAGTGGGAATGCTGATAATCTTGTCGCTGGATCTCGGGCTGTTTAATCGCAAGGCACACAAAGTTGGCTTCAAGGAGGCTCTCGGCTGGACAACGCTTTGGTTTGCTCTGGCTATGGCGTTCGCTTTTGCTGTGATACCTGAAGTGTATGATCATGACTCGAGTGCGCGATTCTCTGAGTTGGATGCAAACAATAACGGCAAATTGGAGCAGGAAGAGTGCCTCATTCAACACGGGGCAGGCGGCTTGCAACAACTCAACCCTCTTCGTTTTAATGAAGCGATATTCAATCAGTTTAATACCGACGGGAATACTGTTCTCAATGAAGGTGAATATTCACTCGTCCTTCAACACATTAGTAAGCTGGCATTTATAACTGGTTACATTCTCGAATTAGCACTTTCGATGGACAACGTTTTTGTTATCGTACTCATCTTTTCATATTTTAAAGTAAAGCCAATTTACCAGCATCGGGTTTTATTCTGGGGCATCATGGGGGCGCTGATCATGCGAGGATTAATGATCGGTGTCGGTGCGATGGCGGTGGCTAAATTTCATTGGATTCTTTATGGGTTTGGAGTGTTTCTGTTATTTACTGGCATCAAAATGCTCTTTTATGACGATGAGGGCGGGGTGGATCCGGACAAGAACCCATTGGTGAAATTAGCACGCAAGCTCTTTCCGGTGCACGATCAATTTGAGGGAGAACGTTTCATCGTTAAAATCGACGGCAAACGAATGCTCACGCCAATGGCCATTGTGCTGGTAACGATTGAATACACCGACGTGATTTTCGCAGTAGACTCTATCCCCGCGATTTTTGCCGTAACCACCGATCCATACATCGTATTCACCTCCAACATGTTTGCCATCCTTGGATTGCGTTCATTGTACTTTGTGTTGGCGGGCATGATCGAAGTGTTCCATTATCTCAAATACGGCCTCGCCCTCGTCCTGGCTTTTATTGGTGCAAAGATGCTCGCCGAACCATGGATCAGGGATTTTGACATTCCTGCGTGGGGAGCATTAGTGGTGGTGTTAATAATTTTACTGGCATCTATCCTTGCCTCCTTATTGCACAAAAAAAATGCCTCGGAAGATTCCGGCGATGCGGAGTAACTTGTCCGTGCGATGGGGAAACTGGCGCGAATCAAATGGCTGATCATCGGCGGGGCCTTTGTCCTGCTTGGGATTGTCGGGCTGTTTCTGCCCATCCTTCAGGGCATTTTGTTCATCGTCATTGGCATCATGTTTTTGGCCAAAGGATCGGCCACAGTGCGCGCTCAGAAAATGGGATTTAAAAAACGCTTTCCGCGCATCGGTTCGAAGCTCACTTTTCTGGAAAACAAAGCCCGCTCTTGGCGAGGGAAACGGCGCGCAAAACAAGAAGCTAAAAAATGAAACATCATTGGCACATTGCCGAATACAATTCTAACGCCGCCGCAAGCTTGGCGCGGGCCCTGGGCACTTCCAATCTGCTCGCCCAATGTTTGATAAATCGCGGACTGGGGGATGAGGCCGAGGCAAAGGAATTTCTTGCGCCTCGACTGGTAAATTTATCGCCCCCCGAAGGCATTCCCAATTTGCCCGCCGCCGTGGAGCGGTTGTTTGAGGCAAGGGAACGAAAGGAGCGCATTGTGGTCTTCGGCGATTACGATGTAGATGGCGTGACCTCCGCGACGTTGTTGCTCGATTGCCTGCGAACGCTAGGCTGGCAAGTGGAGGCGTATTTGCCGAATCGGATGGATGAAGGCTACGGGCTAACGGAGGTGGGCGTGGCCAATTGCCTCGAAAAATATCAGCCCGATTTGTTGCTCGCGGTGGATTGCGGTTCCACTTCGGTGGACGTGATTGCCGATCTGCAAGCCAAGGGTATCCAGGTCATTGTGCTCGACCACCATCAGGTTTCCGATCCGCCGCCACCCGCATTGGCAATTGTGAACCCGCAACTTGCGGTTGAAGATGAGCCGGATTTCCGCGAGTTGTGCTCGGCCGGGTTGGCATTCAAACTCATCCACGGTCTTGTAAAGGCGGGCCGCGAAAAAGAGCTCGATGAATTTGCCGATTTTGATATTCGCACCACGTTGGATCTCGTGGCACTCGGCACGCTTGCCGATATGGTTCCGTTGCAACGCGAGAACCGCATTCTTGCCCATGCCGGATTACGCCAGCTCAATCGCACCAAACGGCCCGGCATTCTGGCATTGGCTAAAGCCGCGGGAATCACCGGTCAGATTGGCGGATTTGAGGTGGGTTTCCAAATTGGTCCGCGACTCAATGCTGCGGGCCGTTTGGAGAATGCGACAGCGGCAATGGATTTACTGCGTGAAGCTGATGCAGCAGTCGCAACCGATCTGGCAGAGGAACTCGACCGCATAAATCGCGAACGCCAACGTGCGGAAAAGGAAATAACGCGGCAAGTGGTTGACACAGTTCGCAACCGGTTCAATCCCGAAACCGATTATGTCATCGTGGAAGGTGACGCCGGATGGCACATCGGCGTGGTCGGCATTGTCGCGTCGCGCGTGATGCGGGAGTTTTATCGCCCCGCGGTTATCGTAGGTGGCAGTCCCGACGGCGGTCTACGTGGCTCCGGCCGGAGCGTGGAGGGATTTGATCTTGCGGCCGCGTTGTGCAAATGCGAACGCGAAGGCCACCTAGAGCGAGCCGGAGGCCACGCGATGGCCGCGGGTGTGAGTTTGCAGCCGAAAAATCTTGATGCTTTTCGCAATCACCTCAACGAATTGGCGCGCGAACAGCTTGCGGGGAAAGAGCTCATGCCCACGCTACGCCTCGATGCGAGTGTGCCGTTAAGTGAATTGACTCTTGCTACCGTGGATTCCTTGGAGCAATTACAACCTACCGGTCAGGGCAACCACTCAACGCAGTTTGCGATTCCCCAACTTGAACTGGACGCTCCCGTGCGGCGCATGGGCAAGGAGAAGCAGCACGCTAAGCTAAGTGTTACGGACGGCAACACTGCCGCCGAGGCGGTTTGCTGGAACGCGACTGAGCTCGATCTTCCAGAAGGCCGGTTTGATCTTGCCGTGGAGCCTTCCATTAACACGTGGCGTGGCGTGCGCTCGTTACAGTTGAAGATTCTCGACTGGCGGCCGGCCGCTGGCTAAGTTGCTGTATGGTTTCAGCCGTCATCGTTGCCGCCGGAAGTGGCACCCGCATGGGCGCGGATAAACTTTTTCTCGAAGTCGCAGGCCTCCCCGTAGTGGGTCACACTTGGAGGCGGTTCGATGCGCATCCGGAAATTGATGAAGTTGTAATTGTCATTCGCGAAAATGCCCGCACGGAGTTCGAGGCATTAGGCAAACAACTGGCACCCACCAAGCCGCATTGTTTCGTCGAGGGCGGCGTGGAGCGCCAGCATTCTGTAAACAATGGTTTGGCCGCGGTGAATTTGGAGTGTGAATGGGTGGCCATTCAGGATGGCGCGCGACCCTGCACTACAAACGAGGCCATCACCGCCACGCTCGCCGCGGCCCGAAAGGGTGGGGCAGCGGTTGTCGCCGGCAAAATAACCGACACGCTCAAGGATTCAGGCGGCACGGGCCACATTATCCGCAACGTGGATCGCACCCATTTATGGGCCGTGCAAACGCCACAGATTTTTGCTCTGGAAATCATCCGAAATGCAATGCTTGCTGTGAGTGCTCAGGATGCCGCAATTACCGATGACACCGCTGCGTGCGAGCTCATTGGCCAAGCCGTGGCGTTGGTGGACGGCGGCGCGCCCAATCCCAAAGTAACAACGGCAGTTGACCTGCCTTTGATCGAGCTATTGCTCCGTCAATAAACCCTCCTTGCCATTTCGGCTCTGCACCGTAGGCTTGCGCCGCTATGAGACAGCGAATTTTCACCACCGTGCTCGCCCTCGCGTTGGGCGTGAATCTGTACCTTGGCGCGCGCAATCTTGCTACCAGTGCCGAAGTGCGCGGGAAGGAAGATGTTTATGCCAACATGGAAAAATTCACGCGTGTACTGGAAACAGTGCGGCGTGAGTACGTGGATGAAGGCAAGGTTTCGTACGAAGATCTCGTGCAAGGCGCATTGCGCGGGATGATTCAAACACTTGATCCGCACAGCGAATATATGGACGCCAAAAAATATCAGGCATTGCAGTCGGACACTATGCAACAGTTTGGCGGCATCGGCGTGGTGGTAAGCATGCGCGATAACTGGCTAACGGTGGTGGCACCCATGGATGATACTCCCGGCAGTCGCGCGGGATTGATGCCCGGTGATCGGATCATGAAAATCGAAAAAAAATCTGCAAAAGATATGAGCCTTAATGACGCAGTCGGAATTATGCGCGGCAAACCCGGCACCGATGTTACTGTTGTTTTTTACCGACCCTCCACCGACAAAGATTTATCCTTAACGTTCAAGCGTGAGATCATTAAAACCAAGAGCGTACGCGACCTAAACGGTGGCGGTAAATATGATTTACTGGAAAATGAAATTGGTTATGTGCGTGTGTCCGGCTTCTCTGAAAAAACCGCCAGCGAATTGGAAACGGCGTTGGTGAAAATGGAGGAGTACGGTCTCAAGGCAATTGTGCTTGATTTGCGCGATAACCCCGGAGGGCTACTAACGCAATCGGCATACGTCACCGAAAAGTTCGTACCCAAAGGACAGGTGGTCGTTACTACCGAAGGCCGCGAGCAACGCCAGCTCGATAAATTGGTGGCTAGTGGCCGATTCAAGGAACGCACGCTCCCGATGGTTGTTCTCGTCAATGGCGGGAGCGCCAGCGCCTCGGAGATTGTTGCCGGTTGCCTGCAGGATCTCGGGCGCGCGGAATTGGTGGGTATGAAAACGTTTGGCAAGGGCTCTGTGCAAAGCATATTGCCTCTACATGACGGCTCTGCATTACGGCTTACAACGGCCAAATATTACACGCCAAAACACAGAACCATTCACGGCAAAGGAATAACCCCCGATCACGTTGTGGAAATGACCTCCGAACAAATGGGTTACCTTGCCCTCAAACGTTCGCCGATTGGTTTGGGAACCCTGCCGGAAGAAGAGCGCAAAAAAGCCGAAGCCACCAAGGATCTTCAACTCAAAAAAGCCCTTGAACTGCTCAAGGCAAAACTGAAGTAAGGTTCATGCGGCTGTTGGCTATCGAAACTTCGTGCGACGAAACAAGCGCGGCTGTGATCGTCAACGGATGCGCGGTCAGCACGGAGATTTCCTCGCAAATAAAAATTCACGCCGAGTATGGCGGGGTGGTGCCTGAGCTGGCCACGCGCGAACATCTTCGCAATCTTTCGCCCATCGTGCGCAAAGCATTGCAACAAGCGCAAATCGAATCTGCCGACTTGGACGCCATCGCCGCCACGCGCGGCCCCGGTTTGCCGCCGGCACTCATGGTCGGATGGAAGGCCGCACAATCAATGGCTTACGCGCTAGATGTTCCCTTGATGGGAGTGAACCACGTTCAAGCGCATTTGTATTCGCCGTGGTTCACGGGTAAGCCGCCGGTTGCGGATTGGGAAAGTTTCGAGCCCAACCTTTCCCTCATAGTCAGTGGTGGCCACACGTTGTTGGTGAAAGTGGATGCGCCGTTGGAACATCAGATTCTAGGTAGCACACAGGACGACGCTGCGGGTGAGTGCTTTGATAAAATTGCCAAGCTTCTCGGTTTGGCTTATCCGGGCGGCCCCGAAGTGGATAGACTGGCGTGCACGGGCAATCCCGCTGCGTTTACGTTTGCACGCCCGATGCTCAATCAGCCCAATGACGACTTTAGCTTTAGTGGGTTGAAAACTTCTGTCCGGTACTTTCTCAAAAAACATCCCGAACTGGTTGCCGACAACACGCGCCTGCCCGACCTCTGCGCCAGTGCCCAAGCCGCCATCGTGGACGTGCTTGTCAAAAAAACCATGCGCGCGGCCAAACGCGAGCGCGTGCAATGCCTCACACTCTCCGGCGGCGTCGCCTGCAACAGCGAACTCCGAAAACAATTGCAGTCCGCTTGTGATAAAAACGATTTCACCTTGCGCCTTGCATTACCGGATTTATGCACCGATAACGCCGCAATGATCGGTCTGTTGGCGGAAACGCAAATCTCCGGTGGCAGGGAATTTGCTTCCCTTGAAATGGACTTTAAGCCCAGATGGATTTTAGGCGATTAGGCGATATTTTTCAAAAATGACGCCAATCGTTCCATCGCTTTTTCCAAATTATCCATGCCGGTGGCGTAGCTGATGCGGATGTATTCGTCAGAACCAAAAGCAACGCCGGGGACAGCGGCGACTTTGGCTTCGGACAATAGGCGCTCACAAAACTCTGCTGATTTCATTCCGGTGCTGGAAATATTCGGGAACAAATAAAACGCGCCCTGTGCGTTGACGCAAGTGATGCCGGGCATGGCGTTAAGTTGTTCGTGAGCAAAGGCGCGTCGTTTGGAAAATTCGGTCATCCATTTGGCGATATGATCCTGTGGACCATCGAGCGCTTGGACAGCACCGGATTGCGCAAAAGAGGTGGGATTGCTGGTGCTATGGCTTTGGATGGCGCTGATGGCTTTGGCAATGGGCAAAGGCGCGGCAGTGAAACCAATGCGCCAACCGGTCATCGAATATGCCTTGGCGAGGCCGTGCACGATGATGGTGTGAGCTTGGTGTTCGGGCGAGCAGGCGGCCACGCTTTTGAATACGGCATCGCCGTACAGCAGTTTTTCGTAAATCTCATCACTCATGATGAGAACGCCTTTTTCTACGCACACATCGCCGAGCTCGCGCACTTCCTCGGGCGTGTAAACGCTGCCGGTGGGGTTGCTGGGGGAGTTGAAAATAAATAGACGCGTGCGGTCGGTGATGGCGGCACGGAGTTGATCGGGCGTCAGTTTGAATTCCGTGACGTCGGTGGTCTGCACAATCACCGGCGTGGCGCCCGCGAGGGTTACCATTTCCGGATAGCTCAGCCAATACGGCGCGGGGATGATCACCTCGTCACCTTCCTCACAGGTGGCGAGCATCACGTTGTAGCAGGAATGTTTGCCGCCGCAGGAAACAATGATTTGCTGAGGATCGTACTGGAGATTGTTTTCACGCTCAAACTTGCGAGCCACCGCCGAGCGTAATTCGGGCGTGCCGGCAGCCGGCGTGTACTTGGTGAACCCATCTGCCAACGCCTGGACGGCAGCATCTTTAATATGGTCGGGGGTGTCGAAATCCGGTTCGCCCGCGCCCAGCCCAATCACATCCTCGCCCGCCGCCCGCAGCTCCTTAGCCCTGGCGGTGATGGCCAAAGTGAGCGAAGGCGACAAAGAAGCGGCACGTTGAGAAATATGGTATTCCATTGCGCGGGGAACATGGCGCACACGATAACGCGGCGCAAGTGGTTTTCGCCTTCCTAAACTGCGCGCCGGAAGGAAAACATAAGGCCATGAGCATACTTTATTATTTATTGTTGTTGGTTTGCGCAGCTTGCAACAAGAATCCCCAATCCGAATTTGGCCGACAGCGGGAACTGGCTGATGCGGGTGATGTGAGCGCGCAATTCAAGGTCGGCAATTCGTACTATTTCCGTAACAGCAAGCGCGAACATGCGTTGGGCCTGGAGTATCTTGAAATGGCCGCTGGGAATGGTCACATGGAAGCTCAATTTTTGGTCGGGTTAATGTATGACATTGGCGAGGGCCAAATAGGGCGTGACAGTAAAAAAGCTGGCAAATTCCTTTTGCGCGCCGCTCTGCAGGGTCATGCTGAGGCTCAGCAACGGATGATTTTGCGCACTGAATACGGAGACGGAGTGCCCAAGATCCCCGCAAAGGCATTTATGTGGGCGGTGGTGGCCACAGCTAGCGGAGACCCTAATGCGTCGAGGCATAGGCGACGCATGGAGGCGGAACTGCCGGCTGCTGTGGTTCGGGAAGGGCACAAAATGGCCAAAGCATTTAAGGCTAAGCGAGAGATGGTCGGGCAGCGGGACGATTGATGGCGACTTATTTTTCGCCCCTCCATGCCAGCAAATCCAATGCGCGCACTCCTTTGGTGGTGAGCGCCCAGCGCGCGCCTTTTTTGAAAACCAGCGAACGGCATGGATGCTCGCGGCGCACATCGTCGTTAACCTCAAGCAACTCAAACTGAACGCCGCCTGCTTTTTTCTTCAGCCCTTCTTCGTAC
>JAPKDK010000119.1 GCA_028872645.1 Verrucomicrobiota bacterium | reverse complement strand
GCAGCCGGCGGCATGCGCTTTGACCATGGCTATTCCCAGCCTATTTGTACTCCTTCCCGTGTGCAGATCATGACTGGCATTTATAACCAGAGGAACTACGTCAAATTTGGTCTGCTGGATCCCAAGGCACGCACCTTTGGTCACGTGATGAAGGAAGCGGGCTACAAAACCTGCATCGTGGGCAAGTGGCAGTTAATGGGCGGCATGGAGGCGCCCGGGAATTTTGGCTTTGATGAACACTGCCTCTGGCAACTGACACGTCGGCCCGCGCGCTATCCCAATCCGGGCATGGAAGTGAATGGCAAGGAAATCGATTACCCCGGAAAGTATGGCCCTGATGTTGCCAGCGATTACCTCTGTGATTTTATTGAACGCAACAAGGACAGACCTTTCTTTGGTTACTACCCCATGATCCTGCCTCACTGGCCTTTTGAACCGACGCCCGATAGCAAGGATTGGGACCCAAAGTCTGAGGGCGCAGAGGGCGGTGGCCAAGCCCAGAAGAACCCCAAATATTTCCGAGAGATGGTGGCGTATGTCGACAAGATTATCGGCAAGATTGTGGCCAAGGTGGAGAAAGAGGGACTCACTGAAAAAACGCTCATTATTTTTACGGGCGACAACGGCACAGCCACCAGCGTGCGCGGCGTGATGAATGGCCGTGTGATCCAGGGCGGCAAGGGCAGCATGCCCGATGCGGGAAACCACGTCCCTTTCATTGCCCGTTGGCCGGGCACCATCAAGGCGGGCCAGACCACGCGTGCCATTGTGAACTTCAGCGACATCCTGCCCACTGTTGCCGAAGTGGCTGGGGCAAAGGTGGAGCACAAGATTGATGGGGTGAGCATTCTTGGCCACCTCAAGGGCGGCAAACCGGCGCGGGAAGTGAGCTACAGCTGGTATGCGCGGAATGGCGGGCCCAAAGGCAAGGAGTTTGCTCGCACGTCCGACTGGAAACTATATCCGGATGGTAAATTTTTTAACGTGTACAAGGACGTGCTGGAAAAGAAACCGGTGAGCCCGGGCGATCTGGATACCAAGACCCGAACCATCCGTGCCAAGTTGCAAAAGGAACTGGACCGGATGAAAGGCACGCGCACGATCTTTGATCTATCCAAGTACCAAAACCCGAAAGCCAATCAGGCTAAGGCCCCCAAAGCGCCTGAAGCAGTCGTGTGCGAGGGCAAGTATGCCGGGCATTTGCAGGGTGTGAGCCGTGGGAGTAATGGCAATTTTTTCTGGAGCTTCACGCGGGCACTGGTCAAGACGGACACCAAGGGCAAGGTAATGAAAAAGATCGAAGTGCCGGATCATCACGGGGATGTCTGTTTTGCGAATGGCAAGATTTACTGCGCGGTGAATTTTGGTGCATTCAATGATCCCAAGGGCAATTCAGACAACTGGGTTTATGTGTATAGCTCCAAGGATTTATCGCTCCTCTCCAAGCACGAGGTGCAGCAGGTCAAGCACGGGGCCGGTGGCATTGCCGTCAAGAACGGTCGATTTCTTGTGGTGGGTGGGTTGCCCGAGGGTGTGCCGGAGAATTATGTGTACGAGTATGACAGTCAGTTCAACTTCAAGAAACGCCATGTGATCCAGAGCGGCTGGACGCGACTGGGCATCCAGAATGCGGCCTTTGCCCAAGGCCACTGGTGGTTTGGGTGCTATGGCAGTGTGCTGCTTAAAACCACGCCAGACTTCCAGGTCGTGGGTAAATACAATTTCAATTGTGGGTACGGGGTTCTGCGCGGGCCCAATAACAAGAGCCTCTACTGTGCGGACGGCACAACCGGTAAAGAGGGTTCAGATGGCAAAATCAAAGCTGTGCAAGTGAGTATGTTCGAAAAGCTGATCATTAAGGATAATGAATAAGTATGAACATTAATAATCCGAAACTGACAAAGAAATGAACCTTAGAATATTCTTATCATTACTATTCGCAGCCGCAATCTTCACTGCCCAGGCTGAATCAAAACGTCCCAATATCATTCTCGCCATGGCCGATGATCAGGGTTGGGGTGACATGGGTTACATGGACCACAAGGTTCTCAAGACCCCCGTCTTTGATGAGATGGCCAAAGCCGGCCTGCGCTTTGATCGATTCTATGCCGCTGCACCCGTTTGTTCGCCCACCCGCGCCAGTGTGCTCACTGGCCGTCACCCCAATCGCATGGGTTGTTTCCAATGGGGTCACACCCTGCGCAAACACGAGATCACCATTGCTGAGGCCCTGAAAACTGCCGGTTACACCACCAGCCATTTTGGCAAATGGCATCTGGGTTCAGTGCGTGCCGATAGTGAAGTGGCTCCGGGCAAAAACGGCTTTGATGAATGGGCCTCCGCCCCCAACTTTTACGAGAATAGCCCCCTCTTCAGTCATAATGGTAAAGTGATTGAAACCAATGGAGAAAGTTCAGCTGTAACCGTGGACTTGGCCCTTAAATGGATGGCCAAGGTAAAGGATAAGCCCTTCCTTTCAGTCATTTGGTTTGGTAATCCCCACGGCCCGCATATTGGAACCGAGAAATTCCTGAAAATGTATGAAGGCGAGACCAAGGCGTACGCCAACTTCTATGCCGAGATCACCGGTATGGACGCCGCTATGGGCCAGTTACGTGAAGGGATTCGCAAGCTGGGCGTAGCAGATAATACCATCCTCTGGTACTGCAGCGATAATGGCGGTTTAAAACCCAATTCCATGGCCGGGTTGTCAGGAAAGAAAGGTAAGTTATTAGAAGGTGGCATTCGCGTGCCCGGCATCATTGAATGGCCAGATGTCATCAATAAACATCGCATCACAAACGTGCCCGCCAATACTGTAGATATTTACCCGACAGTTCTGGAACTGGCTGGCATAAAACATTCGAACAACCAACCGCTTCTAGATGGAGTAAGCTTGGCTGATCTAATCCATGGCAAAAGTTTCACCCGCCAGAAGCCCATGGGCTTCTGGCATTACCCAACCAGTGGTCGTGGAATGCATGCCCATAAAATGCTCGAAGCCTTGCGTGCTGAGCAAGTAGCTGGCAATCAGGCACCCGCACCCAAGGCAGGGTTTGTGGATAAGAAATATCCGCTGGATAAATTCCCCGGTCCCTCAGCTTGGATTTCCGGCGACTGGAAGCTCCATCGCGTGGCTAATAACGCAGGAGCTAACCCAAGTTACCGTCTGTACAACTTAAAGAAGGATGTGCAGGAAAAGACGGATCTGGCCGCCGTACAGCCCGAGCGTTTGGCCCGACTTAAAGGTGAACTGGCCGGCTGGCAAAAGAGTGTGGTTAATAGCCTCAATGGCAAGGACTACAAATAGTCTCGATTATTTTTCATCGCGCAACACGCGCACATTGCCTTGGCGTCGGGTAATACCGTCGCGATCCATTTTTTCCAGGAGCGGAATCAGAATGCGCCGCGTAGTGCCGAGAGCTTGGCGCAACTCGCTGGCGGTACTTTGACTGTGAGTGCGCAGGTGGTTTTTTAGCAGCATGCGGAAGCGGTTGAACTGAGCTGCGCCTATTGCCAATTCGGGGCTGACCTCCACCACTTCCCCCGCTTCGATCAGAAACCGTAACGCTTGCGCACCCTCAGAAGTGCCGGCCAAAAGTTTGCGTGCGGGTGGATCAGCTCCGGCGAGTGCTTGTCGAATGTGTTCGCCCGCTGCTCGCAAGTTGGGTGGCAGTGCAGGCTTGTGCAAGAGCGATGTGATGTATTTGGCCTGTCGCTTGAATCCATTTTGGCAAAGGTCTTCCAGTAACTCGGCAAACACATCACCGGAGGGAAACGTTTTTTGCGCGAGGGGCCGAAGCAACTCCATTGCTAACCCAGGCCGTTCGGGATGAGCGTGGTGTTCGGCGTTCACCGCTTTGGTCATCGTCTCGCGTGCCTGTTTCCAACGTGGGCCGTCGGCGATCCAATCGCCCACCACAAGCGCGGACTTGGCTTCGACCAATGTGGCCACGGCCGCATCAATTTCGCCCGTCGAAAAATTGGAAGGTCGCAGTAACGCCGCGCGCCGCGCAATGCCATCGCGTGCGAGTTGCGAGGCAATCCATGATTCGGCGCTCTCGGGTGCATTGGCGCGGGTTTGCAAAAAAAGTTTGTGCGGCGCGGAACGTAAGCCCTGCCGGTTGCCCTGCGCATCGAGCACGCGACCGCCGGCGAGCGTGGCGCTTTCGGGCCAGTTACGAATCACAATGCGGTCGCCGGGCCAAACGCACGCGGAGTGTTCGAGGCGCAGTTGGGCGAGTTGCGCAGCGCCGGGGTCGAGGGTTTTACCCTCCACCAAAACCAATCGTGCCGCCCAATGACCGCTGCCGTGGTGCACCCGCACGCGGGTATCATTGCGTAGCGGGGCGCATTCCTGGCCGAGGCGTGTGGAGCGTTCGAGTAACACATCGAGTGTGCGCGTGGTAGTAGCGAGCGCGGGGAGGGTGATGGTGGCACCGCGTGGCAAATCGCCGCGCGCGGCATCGGCGAGGTTAAGCGCGGTGCGGGTGCCTGGCTGCGCGGTGTCCTGCGCGCGGTTGTGCGATTGCAGCGTGCGGATGCGCGTGTCGCGCCCGGGCGGATGTGCGGTGACCGTGTCGCCTTTGTTCATCGTGCCGCCGGTGAGTGTGCCGGTGACCACAGTGCCGATGCCTTGCAACGTGAACACGCGATCAACGGCAAGGCGCGGTTGGCCGTCATCAGTGTGCGGCGGCATGGTTTCGGCTGCGGCTGCGAGTGCGTTTTTTAATTCTTCCAAGCCCATGCCGTTATGGGCGGACACCGGAACGATGGAGGCCTCAGCCAATGGACTATTTTGGAGTTGCAGGCGGATTTCCTCTTCGCGCGCGCTGGTGTCATCCACGAGATCGGCTTTGGTAAGGGCCACCACGCCGCGCGTTGCGCCGAGGTAGCTGAGGATTTGCAAATGCTCCTCGGTCTGCGGCATCCAGCCGTCGTCCGCCGCAACGACGAGCAGCGCGAGGTCCACCGCGCCCACGCCGGCCACCATATTTTTCACAAAATCCTGATGGCCCGGCACGTCCACAATGCCGAGGCTGTGCCCGGGAAGTTCAAGATGCGCGAAGCCGAGGTCGATGGTGATGCCGCGCAGTTTCTCCTCCGGCAAACGGTCGGGGTCGCTGCCGGTAAGCGCCTTCACCAGCGCGCTCTTGCCGTGGTCAATATGACCGGCCGTGGCAAGAATGGCGTGGTGGGGTTCCATTATTTTTTTGGCAGCCGTTTGAATTCAAACTTAGCCTTTACCGGCATGTGTTTGCCCTTCACTTCCAAATGCGGCCCGAAGAAATAATTGAACGGGCCGGCCTCGGGCGCGGGGGTCACGGTGATGTCGCGGCCGCGGCTGAGCTCCAATCGATTTGCGGGGTGATGGCCGAAATAGTAGTCGGCGAGTTCCGGATGTTTGTCCGCTTCGCTGATGTCCACGGGCACCCATTTGTTATGGGCGAAAAATTCCGCCCAACAATGGTAGCCGCTGATGGCGCCCGCGTTGCGGTCCGCCGGAATGGTGAAACCGATGGCGAAGCGCGCGGGGATGTTGGCCGCGCGGCACAGCGCGATAAAGTATGCGTGGAAGTCGGTGCAGTTTCCCGTGCGCGCGTCGCAGGCGTAGAGGGCATCGCCGCGTCCCCAACCCGTGCCGGTTTTGTCGTAGCGCATATGAGCAAGCACATGGTCGTAGAGTGCCTTGCCGCGCGCGCGGTCGTCCGCCGCCTTCGCGGTGATGCGCTTGGCAATGGCGGTGAAACGCGGATTGAGCGGCACGAGTTTTTCGGCCTTGAGATGCCGGGCCGCATTGCCCGCTTCGACGTGCGCTATTTTTTCTTTGCGCGTGACTTGGTAGCGAATGCTAATGCGTTTGCCGCTGTCGGCGGGCGTGGGCCGCAGCACGAGAATTTCATTTTCGCCGAAGGCATCGCGCGTCTTGCGCCACGGCACGGGCGAGGTGATGGCGCGCACTTGAAGTTTTTGAAAAGAGTCATTGCGCGCGAGTGGAATCCAAAGCGTGCCCTTCGCGGCGAGTTTGGGCAGCGTCATTTTGTAAACCAATTCGAAATGGTCCGTACCGCGCACGATTGTTTTGTCCGCCGCGAAAGTGGAGGCAGCTAAAAAAAGTGCGATAAGGGACGCCGATGTTTTCATTAAAGTGTTTCGTGGATGGATTGGAGCAGTTGTTTTTCTTGCTCGGGAAAAATGGTTCGCAAATCGAGCCGGAAGCGTTGGTTGCTGATGACGCCGATAACCGGCGTGGACGCACGGCGCAATCGCGTGGCGAAATCCTTGAGGCTCAAATTATCCGGCACGAGGTCGAGCGTGATGCTCGGCAGATTCGCCTGCGGCAACGCGCCGCCGCCCACTTGCGATTCGCCTTTGGCCACGGCAACGGTCACGGGAAGTTTAGCCAACGCCTTTGCCAGTTTGTTGGCGCGGCGTTTGAGTTGTTTGGGGTCGGCTCGGAGGCTTTGGTTGAGCGGTAGCGTGTGGTCTTCGCCGTGCAAATAGGTTTCGGCGGCGTGCTGCAGCGCGGTGAGGATGAGTTTATCGCAGCGCAGCGCGCGGAAGAAGGGGTGCTTTTTCAGTGCCGCGATGTGCCTGACTTTGCCGGCGATGATTCCCGCTTGCGGGCCGCCAAGCAGTTTGTCGCCGCTGAAACAGACGAGGTCAGCGCCAGCTTTGAGCACTTCGCGCGGGGTGGTTTCGTGATGGCCGTCGGCCCATTCCTCGGTGTCGGTCAATACGCCGCTGCCGAGGTCTTCGACGAAGGTGATGCGTTTTTTGTGGGCCAGCGCGGCCAGTTCGCGGCGGTCGGGCGTGGCGACAAAGCCTCCCATAAAAAAATTGCTGCGATGGACTTTGAGCAGCAGGCCGGTATTTTTGCCAATGGCCTTGGCGTAGTCGGCGAGCGTGGTGCGGTTGGTGGTGCCTATTTCGCGCAGCACAGCGTCGCTGGTTTCGAGCACTTCAGGAATGCGAAAGCCGCCGCCGATTTGCACGAGTTCGCCGCGCGAAATGACAACTTCTTTTTTCGTGGCGGTGAGGTGGCGCAAAATGAGCACGAGCGCGGCGGCGCAATTATTGGTCACCATGGCGGCCTCCGCGCCGCAGAGTTCGGCGAGGCATTGCTCGACGTACGCGGCGCGTTTGCCACGGCGGCCGGTGGCGAGGTCGATTTCGAGATTGGTGTAGCCGGCGTTGTGCGGCGGCGCGATGGGCGCGCGGCCGAGGTTGGTGTGGACGACCACGCCGGTGCCGTTGATGACCGGTTGCAACCGCGACAGTGCAAGGTCCTCCAAACGAAGGCGAAGGCCGAAAACAATCTCGTCGTGTTCGGGAATGGATTTTGATTTGCGGAGCAACGCCAACTCCGCACGAAGGGTCGCCACCACAAGCGGGCGGGGCAAGGGGCAGTCGACCACCGCTTTAAGCAGCGTGTCCACGCCGGGGATGGCGCGCAGTTTATTCTTCGCTCTGGCCATTAGTTCACGGTGATGAGTGGTTCGGTGCTCTCGGTGAGTTGGCCGAAGGATTCAAGTTTCAATTCGGCAGTGGCTTCGTGAAAGGCTTCGAGGCCATCGGGCGCAACGGCGACGAGTAGGCCGCCGCTGGTTTGGGGGTCGCAGAGGAGGGCGCGTTGGGCGTCGGTGAGCGGGCTGATGTGGTGACTGTAGCTGTCGAAATTGCGGTCGGTGCCGCCGGGGGCACAGTCCTCGGCAATGTAATGGTCGGTGTTCGGCAAGCGCGGCACTTTAGCGCTGTCGATGGTGGCGCTCACGCTGCTGCCTTCGCACAGCTCGGTGAGGTGGCCGAGCAAGCCGAAGCCGGTCACATCGGTCATCGCCTTCACGCCGAGCAACGCGCTGAGGGTGCTACCGATTTGGTTGAGCGTGATCATTTGGTCAATGGCGCGTTGGACATCGGCGTCGTTGGCGATGCCGCGTTTTTGGGCAGTGGTCACGAGGCCGACGCCGAGGGGTTTAGTGAGAAATAATTTGCAGCCGATTTCCGCAGCGTCGTTGCGTTTCAAATTGCTCACGGCTACTTGGCCTGTCACCGCCAAACCAAAAATTGGTTCGGGCGCGTCGATACTGTGGCCGCCCGCCAGCGGGATGCCGGCGCGTTCGCACGCGGCGCGGCTGCCCTCGAGCACGCGCCCGGCCACGGCGGGTGGCAGTTTTTCAATCGGCCAACCGAGCACCGCAATGGCCATCAGCGGCGTGCCGCCCATCGCGTAAATATCGCTGATGGCGTTCACCGAAGCGATTTGACCGAAGTCGAATGGGTCGTCCACGATGGGCATAAAAAAATC
>JAPKDK010000118.1 GCA_028872645.1 Verrucomicrobiota bacterium | reverse complement strand
AAGGGGCATCTGGATGTGACCGGTGTATTTAAGGCACTGAAGAAGGTTGGTTTCCCAGCCAATGGTGCATTGAGCCTCGAATATGAGGAGAATGCAGCTAATCCGATTCCTGATATACAGGAATGCCTTGCAGTGGCTGCCGAGGGCGCACAGAAGGCGCTTAAAGGTTAGGCTTAGTATTCACGATCTCAAGCGGGCGATGCCTTGAAACATCGCCCGTTTTTTTGTAGGGTCACGCAAGTCTACATGTTGCAGTTTTCCGATAACCCGTACCGCTACTTTCCGCCCAAGCCCAACCGCCTTATCGCATGGCTGGGCGAGCAGTGGAATGGCCGCTGTCATTTGCCGGGGCCGGGGCATTTGATTTCCAAAGTGGAAGTGGAAAACGCCGGGCCGTTGCTGGATGTCCATAGTCAACACGGGGCACGCGTACTGTTGTTGCCCAATCACTCCACACATAGTGATCCACAAATCATGGTGGAGACGTGCCGGCAAATCGGGTTGTGGTCATTTTTTATGGCGGCGTATGATGTGTTTGAGCGTGACGCAAAAGTGGCGTGGGTAATGCAGCGTATGGGGGCTTTTTCCGTAGATCGCGATGGCAGTGACCGGCAGAGCTTAAAGGAGGCTGTGCGTTCGGTGATCGATGGACGTTATGCGCTCACGATTTTTCCGGAGGGCAATGTGTATTTCATGAATGACCGCGTGACGCCGTTTCTAGATGGGCCGGCATACATTGCCATGAAGGCGCAACAGGAGCTGAAGGAGTCAGGCCGTATTTTCGCCGTTCCGGTTTCCATTAAGGTTTCGCACGTGACCGATTCGCGGCCGAGCTTGCGGGAAACACTTGCGGAGATGGCGGCGGCGTTGGAAGTGGAAATCGATCCTGCCGGCGATATTGTGGCCAATGTGCATCGCGTGGGCATCGCAATGGTGCGGCGGAATTTAACGATGCGTGGATTCCTGCCGCCCAACCCGAATTACGATGATTTGCCGGCACTGTTGCGCGCCTCCACGGAACTCATCATTGAAAAGCTCGAACATAAAATTGGTATCGAACCTAAAGCAGGAGCAGAGTTGATGGACCGCATTCGTAGCGCGCGGCGAGAAATTCACAAGGTGCGAACCAGCACCGCGCGCGAGATTGATCATTCTGTGGCGGCCACGTGGGCGGATGAGGCGATTTTGGCTTTTCGGATTCTTAGTTACGCGGGCAATTACCTCAGCGAAAAGCCGAGCCTCGATCGGGTGGGCGAGACGATTGAAAAAATGCGCGAAGATTTATATTCGCGTGATTTCCCGCCTTATACGGAACGCATTGCTCGCGTACGGTTGGGCGAACCGATTGATGTTTCCGAGCAACTCGCCGCTGCCGCCAAGCCCCGCGAAGCAATGGCTAGCCTCACGGATCAATTCGAGCAGGGTGTGCAAAGCGGGTTGGACGAACTCAACGCCACCAATCTCCATCCCGGCGCGGAGCTGTTTTGAAATCATCGACTCCATCAATGATCACTCCCGCCGAATCAATTATCCATTTCCCCGCCGCTTGCGTTAACGTGCCGCCGCGATGAGCGAAGCAACGCCCAAACACAAGCTGGCCAACAAAGGATTTTTGTCCTTGGTGGTCACGCAATTCCTTGGTGCGGGTAATGATTACCTCCTCAAGCAAGTGCTCACCTTCGGCTTGGCGGCGGCGGGCATTTGGAACAGCACACTGGGCGATGGCGGCCAAAGCTACGTGGCGGCGGTGTTGGCGCTTCCATTTTTACTGTTCTCCGCCGTGGCGGGGCAGTTGTGTGATCGGTACAGCAAACAACTTGTCGCCGTGCGCGTGAAGCAGGCGGAATTTCTCATCGTGATGGCAGCGTTCGCGGGCTTCTATTTTAACAACGTTTATCTGTGCCTGTTGGCGATGTTTTTATTGGGAACGCAAAGCGCGTTCTTTGGCCCGGCCAAGTACGGGGTGATTCCGGAGCTGGTGGATACTTCAAAAATCAGCATGGCCAATGGCATCATCAACATGCTGACCAACGTGGCCGTCATCGCGGCGACGTTGGTGGCGGGGGCGATTTATGAAGCCTATCGCGGCCCGGAAGGCGCTGTGGCACCGGCAGGGTTAATTTGGTTGCCGGGCGTGGCGCTCTTGGGCGTGGCTATCGTGGGGCTGTTCGCCGCACTGGCAATGCCCAAGCTCAAGGCCAGCGCCGAGAATCTGAAAGTGAAGTGGGAGTTTTTTGCTCCGCATCTGCGTACTATTCGTCGCATGCGCGAAAGTGATTCGCCCATCTTCACGGTGTGCCTGCTCAAGGCGGGGTTTGGGATGTTGGCGTTTATGTTCCTTTTGATTCTGGCGGATTACACCGTGGTGCTGGGCCTGCCGGAAACCAAGGTGGGCGTTTATCTCTTGGGAACCATCGGCGTGGCCATCGGGGTGGGCAGCATCTCAGCGGGGTTGATTTCGCGCAACGGGATTCAGCCGCGATTGATTCCGGCGGGCGCGATCGGCTTGGTGGTGGCGAGCCTATTACTGGCGTGGGCGCCTTCGAGTTACATGGTGATCCATCGCGCCGACACCGCAATGGGGGAGAAGGGGTTGGACGGATTACCCAATGGAATCACGGTGAGTCATTATTTGGATCGCGCGGAGGATCGGCTTGCGGAGTTGCGGCCGGACTTGAAATTTAAGCGCGAGGGCATTTCGCTGGGCGATCGATTGAAGCGGGTGGAAAACGGTGAAGTGGGGGCGATGGTGATTTCGTCGGCGTACCTTGATACGTTTGATAACAAAAAGAAGGTGGCGCGCAAAATCGATGATCAAAAGAAAACCGTCGGCTACTATGAGTTGCAGCGCGATGGCAAACCTACCGGCCTCGTGGCCACGGCGGTGGAGGCACGCAAGGCGGATATTTGGCGGGTGGTGGGGTATCTCTTTATCGTGGGCGTGTGTGCGGGGTTGTATGTGATTCCGCTGCAGGCGCTGATTCAAAAACTTTCACCACCCGATTCGCGCGGGCAATACATTGGCGCGTCCAACGCCATCGATGCAGTGTTGGAAATCTTCGGCACGGGGTTGTTTTTCCTGATGCGCCAACTGGGCGTGGGGTCGCAGGAAATTTTCTTCTCTACCGCCGCCATCGCGCTCCTTACCGTGGGGCTGTTCTACTGGCGCATTCGCGCACACATTCACAAGCCGGAGTGGAACTAGGGCTTGGCGGGCGCGGAAAGTTTCATCTCTCGATTTTCCTGCCTGCCAAAGCCTTTTAGAATCAGGCGGTCGGCATACACTTCCATCACACTGTAAGAATTCTTTTCTGTGTCCACCATTCCCTTCAGGCTAAGATAATGAATGCCGTTTTTCTCTCCATAATTACCGGCGTGGTTGTGGCCGTTGAGGTAGGCCGCCACGCAGGGATATTTGGCGAGCAGTTCGGTGATGGCGCTGTGGTTCCAAAGGTTGTGAACATTGGCTGGATGCACGGGGAAATGGCAGAAGAGCATGACACGTTCCTTTGCTTTCGTGGCTGCTTTTAATTTGGATTCGATCCAGACAAGCTGCTTGTCGCCCACGCCGCCGTTCCAGGTGGGGGTGCCGGCCTTGAGGCGGCGGTGGAAGGCGGTGGCCGCTTTGGTGCGCGGATCATTTTTCGGATAGGCGTATAGGCTGACATCGTTCCCGTCCAAAACAATGAAACGCCAACCTTTGTGAGCAAAATCGTAGTAGCGGTTTTTTAGACCGAGTTGAGCCGGCACGCTCGCCTTCTTTTCATCCACCACGGAAAAATCATGGTTTCCCAGCACGTGATAATGCGGTGCCTTGAGGCGGTTATAAATGGGCACCACTTTTGCGAAGCTCTCAAAATCACGGTCAATAAAATCGCCAAGGTGCACAACGAAGGCGAGGTTGAGCTTGTTGTAATGCGCGACGCATTCAGTGAGTTTTTGGGTCGACTGACTGTACTTGCGTACGGCGCTGGTTTGCTTGCAGTACTGACAGTCGGCCACTGCGCCGAATTGGAATAACGGCTCCGCAGCTTGGGTAATAAAGGTGCTGAAGGCAAACAGCAGCGCCAAGGTGATTTTCATCGGGTCAAATTAGCTGCCCTGCAAGCAAAGTGCCACCGGTTTTTTCCAAAGTTAATTATAAACTTTCTTAAAGAATGTGTTGCCGCTCTTTCGTGTAATTTATATAATACTATCTCGGCATCAAAACCGGCTCCTCTCGAGCGGCTCCCAACGCGCGAGATGTCCTGTGTCCCACACATATTCATGCAGTTAACTATTTAACTGTTTAGGAGAAAATTATGATTCAAACGGTTCCTGTTTTTTTTGGCGTTGCCTTCACCCAAATACTAATGATTGCCATTGTTTTGGGCCTGTTATTCTTGGGCTTCTTTCTTTCAGTGTTCTGTCTCAAAAGAGCGCGACCTGGTGAGGTTGTTGTGCGATCGGGCTTTGGTGGTTTGGTAGTCACTAAGGATTGGCTTTTCTGTTACCCGTTTCTGAATGACTGGGATACCATGGATATTTCGGCGAAAAAGCTTGAGGTGGTACGGAAAGGCAAGGAAGGCCTGATTTGTCAGGACAAAAGTCGCGTGGACATTGAGGTGTCCTTTTATGTGCGCGTGGGGCCTGATCCTGAACAGATTAAGGAAGTAGCAGAGGCAGTGGGTTGCGAAGTCGCTTCAGATCCTGAATTTTTGCGTAATTTGTTTGAAGACAAATTTCTAGATTGCTTGGCGGCGGCGGCCATGCAGATGGATTCCGCCAAGCTCCACACTGAACGTTCCCAATTTCGAGAAATGATTGTGAATGAAATTGGCCAGGATTTGAATGGCTACCTATTGGAAGACGTGGCGATCAGTTATCTAGAGTAAGCCAATAAGGGCACGCAAGAAAAGGAATTCGGGTCAAGGACAGTATCCACACCATTGTTTTTGGAGGGGGGATATCAATTATAAAATTTCACAAAAATTATAGTGGCAGACTTTTATATGATTTGTGTAGTCTTGTTTCGGCGTCCTGTGTCACACACATATTTATGCAGTTGATTTTTGAACTGTTTCGGAGAAAATTATGATTGAATCTGTTCCTGTTTTTTTTGGCCTTATTGGCCTGTTCTTGTTGTTCTTAGGTCTCCACGTGCTCTGCATCAAAAGAGTGCGGCCGGGTGAGGCCGGTGTGCGATCGGGCTTTGGTGGCATGCAAATCACTAAGGATTGGTTGTTCCGTTACCCTTTTTTGCATCGCTGGAATATTATGGATATTCGTGTGAAAAAGCTGAAGGTGTCACGGAAGGGTAAGGAAGCCCTGATTTGTCAGGACAAAAATCGTGTGGACATCGAGGTGTCCTTTTATCTGCGTGTGAGGCCTGAGTACGATGCGATTAAGGAAGTAGCAGAAACAGTAGGTTGCGAAGTCGCTTCAGATCCTGAATTTTTGCGTAATTTGTTTGAGGACAAATTTATAGATGCTTTGAACGCGGTGGCCAAGCAGATGGATTGTGATCTGCTTCATATCCAGCGTTCCCAATTTCGAGAAATGATTGCGAATGAAATTGGCCAGGATTTGGGTGGCTATCAACTGGAGGACGTGGCGATCAGTTATCTAGAGTAAGCCAACAACGGCACGCAGGAAAAGAGATTAGGGTCAAGAACGACAACATCCGCACCTGCCTTCATAATTCATAATAGTGGCGTTTCATATGAGTGATGCAAACTGCGTCAGGGCAAGCAGCGTGCTCGTAATAAGTGAAACTCACCTTGCCCGATCGCCTCGCACCACTGATTTTTCGGGATATGGCGATTATAAACTTTCTTGAAAATTATAGTGGCGCGACTTTGTGTGTTTCGTGTAAAGTCTTCCCGACACCACAAATTGCTCCTCTTGGAGTGGTTCCCAACGCGTACGGTGTCCTGTGTCATGACATGTTTGTGCAATTAACTACTCAACTGTTCTGGAGAAAATTATGATTCAACCTGTTCTTGGTTTTATTAGTATCGGCGCCCTTAGCGTGACCGTTGTGGCGGTCATCGCTATTGTTTTAATTCTAGCGTTTCTGGCCTTTCTCGCCGTCTTTTGCTTGAAAAAAGTTCGAGCAGGTGAGGCGGGCGTGCGGACGGGTATGGGCGGTCTCAAGGTTTGCAAGGATTACTTGTTTCGGATGCCGTTCCTGCACCGCTGGGATATCATGGACATTCAAGTGAAGAAGCTGGAGGTGGCGAGGAAAGGCAAGGACGGCTTGATTTGCCAGGACAACATTCGAGCAGACGTCGAGGTGGCTTTTTATATCCGCGTTGGGATTGAAGAAGAAAAAATCAAGAAAGTGGCCGAGGCGGTCGGTTGTGAACGCGCATCGGAAATTGAACTGCTGCGAAACTTATTCGAGGCAAAATTTTCCGATGCCTTAAAGGCGGCGGGTAAGCAAATGGAATTTGCTCAGCTTTATGTCAAGCGTTCCGAATTTCGTGAAATGATTGTGACCGAAATTGGTGAAGATTTAAATGGCTATGAGCTGGAGGACGTGGCGATTGATTATCTGGAGCAAACCGCCCGCGAAGATCATGACCCCGCCAACGTGCTCGACGCGCAGGGCATTGAGAAAATTAACCGCATCACCGCCAAGAAGGAGGAGGAAACCAACAAGCGCACGCAGGAAAAAGAGGTAGAGTTGAAGAACGATAATATCAAGGCTGAAATGGAGAAGCGCGAGTTGGATAAAACGAACGAAGAGGATTTAGCCAGACAAACCCGCGCTGTGGATGAAGCTAAGGCTCGCGAAGGCGCGGCGGCCCAAGTGGAGGTGCAGAAAAATCGTGAGGTGTCCGTCAAAGCCGAGATCGAGGCTACTCAGCACATCGAGGAACGGAAAGTGGAGCAGGACCGCGTGGTTATGAGCGCTACGTACGCGAAGGATCAGGATTTATTGCGTCTGGAACAGGAAAAGATGGAGTCCGGCGAACAAGCTGAGGTGGATCGTTTGCGGCGCATCGGCCTAATGCAGCAGGAGAAGGAAGCCAAAATCATCGCGGCCGCCTTTGAAGTGGCTGAGAGCAAGGCCGGTTTGGAATCCAAGGAAAAGGAAGTGACCACTCAGCACCAAGGCCGACTGGATGTGGAGGCCGATATGTCCGCCGACCGCGCCAAGCGCGTGATGATGGTGGAAGCCACCGCCAAAGCCGAGGCGTCATTGGTGAAGGAAGTGAAGCAAGCCGAGGCATTGCATCAGGCGCAAAAGGAAATTGCCGACAAGGATTTGTATCTCGAAGTCACCGGAGCCGAGGCTTCCAAGCAGTCTGCGGAGAAGAGAGCCGACGAGGTCATCACCATCGCCGAGGCGGAAGCCAAGGCCAGCGAGAAACGCAACCACGCGATGCAACAGGAAGCCGAAGGCACCGCGGCAATGCGGAGCGCCGATGGCTTGGCCGAGGCACGCGTGATCACTGCCAAGGCGGATGCCAAGAAGGCAGACGCCGAAGCCGAGGAGGCTCTGGGCGTGGCCGAGGCCACGGTGATCGCCAAGCAAGGCGAAGCGAGTGGCGTCGCCAAGGCGGCGGAAGGCAAGGGTGAAGGCGAAGCGATTGAGGCCGTGAAATTGGCCGAAGCGCGGGGCACTGAGAAGATGGGCCTTGCTCAGGCAATCTCCAAAACGGAAATGGCCAAGGCGATCGAGATCTTCAACAAAGCTTCCCAGGACCACGAAGAATTCCGGCTGCAACTCAACAAGGATCGCGACGTGGATTTGGCCGAGATCCAAATCCAAAAGGACGTGGCCGAGGCGCAGGCGCGCGTGGTGGGCGAGGCGCTCAAGAGCGCGAATATCGACATCGTGGGCGGCGAGAACGACTTCTTCGAGAAGATCGTGCGCTCGGTCAGCTACGGCAAATCGGTCGATCGTTTGGTGAACAACAGCCAAGCCATCACCGATGTGAAAAACACCTTCTTCAACGGCGACCCCGACTATTTCAAAACCCAACTGCGCGGTTGGGTGAAAGATTTGGGCGTCTCCAGCGAGGACGTGAAAAATCTCACCATCTCGGCGCTGCTCACCAAGTTGGTAAGCCAATCCGATGATAGCGGCACGAAATCGGTCATTCGCCAGGCGCAAAAGGCGGTGAAAGAATCCGGCATCGGCAGCATGATTTCCGGCGTGTTGCTGGACGATAAGGCGGCTAAATAAATCCCCGCCGGCTTCGGCCGGATGGATTGGATTCCATGGCGGAACCTCCTGACAGTGGCACCCCTGAGGAAGGCGCATCTACCGCGCTGGAAGGCGGCGCATACGATCTCATCAAGCAACGCTTGACCGATCAGGGCAAGGTGCTGCGAGAGCGGTTGGGCGTTTTGGACGAACAGCGCGC
>JAPKDK010000117.1 GCA_028872645.1 Verrucomicrobiota bacterium | reverse complement strand
TCATCCTCGAGTGCCAGCGGTTTGCGGGTATCCACCGCGCAGAAGCCACACGCGCGCGTGCAGCGATCGCCGGCGATCATAAAAGTGGCGGTGCCTTTGCTCCAGCATTCCCAATGGTTCGGGCAGCGCGCGCTTTCGCAAACGGTGTGGAGATTCAGATCGTCGATGAGATTGCGCGTGGCGAAGTATGCGCTCGCCGTCGGCAGTTGCAGTCGGAACCACTCGGGCAGGCGCAGGCGTTTTTGGGGTGCGGAAGTGGGCTCGGCGATGGCGCTCATTTGTTTTTGCCCAGTCCTTCCCAAAAAACCACCAACTCGCGCGCACCAAAGTCCGCCAGCACTTGGCCATCCACGACGATCACCGGCGCGAGGGTTTGGCCGGAAAGACGTTCCATTTCATCGAAGGCCTCGGGGTCTTCGATGACATCGACCGTTTCAAATTCGACACCTTGGCTCGTAAGCCAATGCTCCGCTTGACGGCACCAGCCGCACACGGGTTTTACGTAAAGTTTTACTGATTCGGGTTGATACATTTCGCTCGCCCATCATTGGCTTTTTCGCGGCCGTTGGCAAATGGAGTTTTACGGAGGGACGAGCCTGCCGATTTCACTTCCGCCAGGGCGCCAAGCCAACCACCACGCCAGCCACCACCAACGCCATGGCCGGCCAAAAGGTGGGTGTGATTTTTTCGCCAATAAATTTCCACGCCCAAAGCATCGTGAAGACGGGAATGAGGTTGTTGAACAACAGCGCGCGGCTGGCCGGCCAATAGCGAAGCACGTGATTCCAAATGCCGAGCCCGACGATGGTGCCCATGAAAATGCTGAACGCCTGCCAGCCGATGAGGTGGCTCTTGAGGGCGGGCGGATTTTTTATGATTTCCCAAATGACCAACGGCAACAGCAACAGCCCCGCACGCCACGCTGTTTGTGCGGTGTACAGCATGCCGCTCACGCGCTTGGAGAGTTCGCTCGATTCGCGGCTGTAAAGCGTCCACGACCAACTGGCGCAAAAAGCTATGACATCGCCGAGCCACTTATGTCCGTCACCGGCATCGGTGTTTAGCTTCGGCCAAAACAAAACCACGATGCCCGCCAGCGCGAGTAGCGCGGCGAAATATTTACGCAAGCTCTCGCGGTTCAGCCGCGGGCGTTCCTCCAGCAATAGCCCCCACACCGGCGAGGCCGCGAGATACAGCGAGGCATGCGACACGGGCGTCATGGTGACCGCCCATGAAAACCCCACCGTCCAACCCATAAACAACGGCGCGCCACGCAGCCATAGCCGCCGATGCACATCGGGCGGCACGGTTTTTGGTTCACCAAAAAGTTTTGTCCACCGCAGCAGCCCCAGCAGCAGCAGCCCCGCAATGAGCAGCCGCGTGCCGGCGGTCCACAGTACGGGCCAGTCGCGCACAAGGTAGCCGATGGTCGTGTTGTTTGCGCCCCACACGACGGTGGCCAGCACGAGGCTGGCGGCGATGAGAATGTTTTGGCGGCGGTCGCCCACGTGGGAAATTGGCAATCGCGGGCTGGCTTCGCAAGCCAAACCTCATTATGTTTCCGGCATGAAACATTCAGCCGGATTTTTGGCCCTCGTGGAAGACGCCAAGTCACGCATCACGGAAATTTCCGTGGAAGACTTGCCCACCCGCCTCATGGAAAACCCCGAGACGATTCTGCTCGATGTGCGCGAGGAGAGCGAATGGACCAAGGCCCACGCCAAGGAAGCGCAGTATCTGGGGAAGGGCGTGCTGGAACGGGACTTGGAAACGCGGTTCCCTGACAAGACCGCGGAGATTATTATGTACTGCGGTGGCGGCTACCGCAGCGCGCTCACGTGCGACGCGGCGCAGAAGATGGGCTACACGAATGTGAAGTCACTGGCGAAAGGGTATCAAGGATTGGTGGTGGCGGATTGGCCGATGGAAAGCTAACGCCCGTTACTTTTTCTTCTTCGCCTTTTTCTTGATCAGCTTCTTTAACTTCGGCCAGTACTCATCGCCCACCATGTAGCCCATACATTCTTTGGCGCCACAGTTGCATGGGTTGTCGAAAGCATCCTCGAGATCGTAGTTGTAATTATAAACCACCTCCTCGCCTTTCTTGATTTTTTTTATGGCGCAAATCCACACGCGGTCTTCCATCACATCGGATTCAGCATTGGCGGCGCAGCCGTGGTTGATAAAACGAGCGGGATTCCATTCCACGCTGCCATCGATATCAAAATGTTTGTTGATGGTAAAAATGTAGCCATTGCCATCCACCAATTCCTTCGTCGCCTTCTTTTTGGTGAGCGGCCGGCCGATGTACTCGATGATGCGTGTGCCCTTTCGGATGTCGCATGTCGCGTATGCACCCACGTTATGAATCCTTGATTCCTGAAAATTCAAGTACTTGTTTTCCACCTGTAACTGCATGCGCGCGCATTGAAGGCGACGGAGGGGGGCCGGTCAAGCGGCAGTTGTTCAACTTTTGCATTGGCAAAGCGCGTGATACAGTTTGCAATAGCCGCATGCAACGCACCCTCGCCCTGCTGCTGGCTTTGCTGCCCCTGATACTCGTGGCAGCGCCGCCGAATGTTCTTTTGATTGTTTCCGACGATCAAGGCTATCGCGATCTCGGCTGTTTCGGCTCCCACGAAGTAAAGACGCCGCAGCTCGACCGCCTCGCCAAAGGCGGCGTGAAGCTCACGAGTTTTTATGTGGCGTGGCCGGCGTGCACGCCTTCGCGCGGCGCGTTGCTCACCGGGCGCTATCCGCAGCGCAACGGCATTTATGACATGATTCGCAACGAGGCGCCCGACTACGGCTACAAATACAAGCCCGGCGAATACGAGGCCACCTTCGAGCGCATTGGCGGCATGGATACGCGGGAGGTGCTGCTGCCGCATGTGCTGAAACCCGCCGGCTACACCAGCGGCATTTTCGGCAAATGGGATCTCGGCGTGCACAAACGCTTCCTGCCGCTGGCGCGCGGCTTCGATGATTTTTATGGATTCGTTAACACCGGCATCGATTACTACACGCACGAACGCTACGGCGTGCCGTCGATGTACCGCAATAACTCGCCCACCATCGCCGACAAAGGCACGTACTGCACCGACCTCTTTGCGCGCGAAGCAGTGCGCTTCCTCAAGGCGAATCACAAAAAACCATTTTTCCTCTATGTGCCCTTCAACGCCCCGCACGGCGCATCGAGCCTCGACCCCATCATCCGCAGCGGTGCGCAGGCACCGGAGAAATTCAAGAAACTGTACCCCGCGCTGCTCTCCCAAGCCGGCACGCAGCCGGGCATGCGCTATGGCAAACCGGCCACCGTCCGCAACCGCGCCGCGCGACGGCTGGAGTTCGTTGGCTCCATCACCGCCATGGACGCCACCATCGGCAAACTGCTCGGTTTGCTCGACGAATACAAAATCGCCGACAACACGATTGTGATTTTCTTCAGCGACAACGGCGGTGGCGGCGCGGCAGACAACGTCCCCTTGCGCGGCCGGAAAGGCCAAATGTTCGAGGGCGGCATCCGCGTGCCGTGCATCGTGCGTTGGCCGGGCAAAATTCCCGCCAACACCACGAGCAATGAATTCCTCACCTCGCTGGAAATTTTCCCAACACTCTGCGCCGCCACCGGGGCCGCCCTGCCCAAAGAGCTGAAGCTCGACGGCTTCGACATGCTGCCGGTTTTGCAGGGCAAAAAGAAATCACCACGCCAGGAAATGTTTTGGCAACGCCGCCTCGATAAAGGCGCGCGCGTGGGCCATTGGAAATGGGTGGAGAGTTCCCGCGGCAATGGCCTCTTTGATTTGCGAACGGATCTAAGCGAAAAGCACGACCTCTCCAAAGAGAAGCCGGATGTACTGAAAATGATAAAGGCCCGCTTCGCGGACTGGAAAAAGCAAATGAACGCCACCGAACCACGAGGGCCGTTCCGGGATTATTAATGAAACGATTACTGATTTTGTCTTGGTGCTCATTGGCGATTGGTTGCACGTCCGCTCAACCGCAATCGCCCACGGCCTTTCGCGGGGCACATCCGGTCGCGCCGTTGGGGGATGGGAATCTTCTCGTCGAGGCGGAGGAATTTCGCCCAACCGGCGAAGACGGCTGGGCGGCAAAGCCCTGGGGGGAGAACTATTATGCGGCGACATTTGCCAATTCATTTCTCAGCCGCAAGGCCTTCCTCGGCGCGGGCGAACAGGCGGAGGGCAGCGCGACGATCAAGGTGCGCGTGCCGAAGGCAGGGCGATATCTTGTGCTCGTACGGTACGAGGCGGCGTATCGGTTTGAGACACAGTTCCGGGTGCGTGTGGAGCAAAAGGGCAAACGCGTGTTGGACCGGCTTTATGGCGCGCGGGAGAATTTGAAGATTTGGGCGTTCAGCCAGAAACTGAAAACCGAGCTCGCGTGGAGTTGGGGCGCTTCGGAAAACATCGTGTGGGAGGGGCACGACGTGTTCGCCAATTTGCAGGCAGGCGAGGCGACGCTCACGCTCATCGCGGCCAAACAACCCGAGCCTTCCGCCAAGCGCAATGTCGATTGTCTGCTGCTCACCACCGACGAGGCGCAGGTGAAGATGCGCATCGAGAAGGAAAAATATTTGCCGCTCGACGGGATGCTGACACAGTCGGGCGATGTGTTTTTGAAGGTAACAAATCTCGGCGACAGCGAGTTGACCTTTACCGGCAAGGGCGCGCCAGGCGGCGGCAACTGGCAGCAGCACTCACCGTACTGGGTGCATTTGCGAAACTGGCCCACGGTGAACGTGAAGGTCGCGACCGGGAAAAGCAGCGAGTGGATGGAGGTCGGTGGCACGATGGACACGCTGAATGACGGGCAGTGGAATTTTTCCGGCAACGGGAAATACCGCGCCGAGTTTGCGTTGAAGGAGTCGGACGGCAAGCTGACGCCCATCGCAAAGTTTGAGGGCGATGGTGATTTGTTGCTGGCGGGCGATGCGGACACACGGTACTCGCGGCGGCTGCGGCGGCGGGAGGAGGTGCTGTACGACTTGCTGGCCGAGCTGAAAAAGGAGCCGCTGCGCGGACGCATCCCGACGGAGATGCAGATTTATGGCTACACGTTCACGCCCGGGTTCGGGCCAAAATATGATGCGGCGGTCACGGAATTTCGTGAAATGTTCGGGCTGCGGGACACCTCGCTAAAGAACGGCACGTACATCGACGTGCGCGGCGTGCCCACCCCGAAGCTGGCGGAGTACTGCAAAAACCTCGGCGCACGTGCCAAACGCATCCGTTGCGTGAGCTTGGGCGATGAAATTGGGCTACCCAAGCCAAGCGGCAAAACCGTCACGGTCGACTTCATCGCGTGGCTGAAATCGCGCGAACTGAAAGCGCAAGACGTTGTGCCCTCGGCGAAGGACTGGACGGCGATTGCGTTTAACTCCAGCGACGCACTCAAGGCCAAACAGCCCGGCGTGTTTTACTGGTCGCGCCGATACCGGAACCACTACGGCATCCAAGCCATCAAGCAACGTACGGATATTCTGCGCCGGCACCTGCCCAATGCGGGCATTGGCGCGAATTTTTCGCCGCATTATCCGACCGAGCATCGCTACCTCGGCGAGGTGCACAAGTGGGTGACCATTTTTCGCGAGGAAGGAATGACGATGCCGTGGAGCGAGGATTACATTTTCCAGATGCCGGTGGCCACGCAGCAGATGAACAACATCAACCTCGACCTCCTGCGCGCCGGCGTGCGCGGCAAGCCGAATATGAAAATTCACTATTACTGTATGCCGCACTGGCCCGGACAGATTCCCGACAACTGGCGCCGCCTCTTTTACGGCGCACTCGGCCACGGAATGCAGGTGGTGAACCTCTTCGAGTTCCGCCCCGTACAAGTCGCCTACACCGAGAACCACTGCAGCAACCCAGAAACCTATCGCACCATCCTCCGCAGCTTCCGCGAACTGGGCCAGTTCGAGGACATCATCCAAAGTGGCCGCAACCGCCCCGCCAAGGCCGCGCTGTGGTTCAGCGAAACGGCGGATATCTGGGGCGACAACCACGGCTCCTTCGCAGCGGGGAAACGCACGCTGTACACCATGATACTCCACCGCAGCCATCAACTGGATTTCGTCATCGAAGGGGACGCGTTGAAGGATTACCAACAGCTTTACCTCACCGACCGGCACGTTTCCCGAGCCGCCTCAAGGGCAATCGTCGATTGGGTGAATGCCGGAGGACAACTCATCGCCACGGCTGGCGCGGGAATGTTTGATGAATTGAACCGGCCCAACACGACACTACGCGAACTGTTTGGAATTAAAAAAATCACGCTCATCGCGCCAGAGGGCAAGGCCATCGAAATGGTTAAGCAGGATCTTCCCTTTGCCGAGCCAATTGATTCGTTTGAATACGCGAATTTGCTCGGTCGGCATATCGTAAATTTGCCCAACGAAAAGCCCCGTAAGACGATGCCGGTGTTTTCGGTGCGTTGCAAAATTGAACTCACTGATCAATCCGGCGTCCGGATGAACTTCAAGGATGGCTCGCCCGCAATTTTTAAACACCAGCCGAAAGGAGGAAAAGGCGAGGTGCTGTATTCTGCTTACCTTCCGGGCTTTTCGTATTTTCACCCCGCCATCCCGCGCATTCCGGTGGACCGCGGCACGCACGCGAAGGCTTCGGCCCATTTGATTCCGCCGTATTCGAAAGTGAATCACGACGCAAACTTTCTCTCGATTGGGAATATACTTAAAAACGAAGTGATATGCATCCGCGACAACGTGGAAGCCAGCGTCATTGATTCGCCAAAGGGGAGTGTCATCATCCTCACAAACTGGGGAGGAAAACCGTCCAAGGGACTCGTTGTGATGCTGCCGAAGCACTTGAAAGATAAAAAAATGACGCGCGCCAGCGGGAAACCGTTTCAACGTAATGGCGACCGAATTGTGCTTGACCTCGACGTGGCGGATGCTTTGATTCTTCGATGAAATATTTTTTCCTTCTGCTCTCGCTGTGTGCCCTCAGCTGTGCTGCGCCGCCGAAGCGGATCGCGGCGGTGGTGACAGAATATCGGCATAACTCGCACGCGGACGTCATTGTCAGCCGGTTGCTGCTCACGCATACGCTGGATGAAAAAGGCGAGCGGCCGAATTTGAAACTGGTTTCGCTGTACACCGACCAAGTGCCCGAGAGCGATACCAGCCGTAAATGGGCCAAAAAATTCGATGTGCCCATTTACAAAACCGTGGAGGAAACGCTCACGCTCGGCACCGGCAAACTGGCGGTGGACGGCGTGCTGCTCGTGGCCGAGCACGGGAAGTATCCGAAAAATGCCACCGGCAACACGGTCTATCCCAAGCGGCGATTGTTTGACGCAGTGCAAAAAGTGTTCCGCAAAACGGGGCAAACGGTGCCGGTGTTTGTGGACAAGCACCTCGCCGACAATTGGGCGGACGCCAAATGGCTGCACGACACGGCGCGCGAATTGAAGGTGCCGCTGATGGCGGGCTCGTCGCTGCCGGTGCTGTGGCGGTATCCGCCGGTGGACGTGAAGCGCGGGGCGAAGCTCAAGGAAATTGTGGCGGTTTCGTATCACACGCTCGACGCCTACGGCTATCACGCGTTGGAAATGGTGCAATGCCTCGTGGAACGCCGCGCCGGTGGCGAGACGGGTGTGAAGCGGGTGCAGTGCCTTTCCGGTGACGCAGTTTGGCGCGCGATGGACGCGGGAATGTTTGACCAAAAACTTCTGGACGCCGCGCTCAAACGGCTGAAAAAAAGCCCCATCACGCGACAACCAAAACGGCCGCTGCGTGAGTTGGTGAAGGCACCGGATATGTTTGTCATCGAGTACCGCGATGGGCTGAAGGCCTTCGTGCTCACGCTCAACGGCGCCGCGAACGAATGGGGCGTGGCGTGGAAGACCGCGGCGGGCGCGCAAAAATCAACGACCTTTTGGACGCAGGAAGCGCGCCCGTATATGCACTTCACCTATCTCGTGAAGGGCACGGAGAAAATGTTTCACACCGGTCAACCCACGTGGCCCGTCGAGCGCACGTTGATGACCAGCGCGCTACTGGACGCCCTGCTCATTTCCAAAAATAAAAATGGCATGACGGTGCCGACGGATTATCTGAACTTCAAATACACCTCCAATTGGAATTGGAAACAACCCCCGCCACCACCACCGGGGCGGCCTTCAAACCAGCAGTAAAATTACCGCACGATCAATCGATCGAGTTTAGCCTCGAATATATTGGTGGAGACGGCTTCGGAAGTCATGCAAGGCGCGCGGAAATTCCAAACCACATTTGGGCCAAGTTGGTTGGTATAATCAAGTGCCTCGCCCAATTCGTTGCCGCCTTGATCGTACAGTTTGAAAATAATCTCCACCTGTTCGAGCGTGTCACTCGTGATATTCCGGGCTGCGCCGCTGACATAAAACACATCCGGCCCTTGTTGACC
>JAPKDK010000421.1 GCA_028872645.1 Verrucomicrobiota bacterium | reverse complement strand
TTTCCCAATTCCGCAAATCATTTGAAACAGCGAGGCCGGTGCGTTCTTCGTAGTTTTGGTGATGGCCTTCGCTTCCATCATAGAAGGCATAATATTTCCCAGCGAGCGGCAGCACGCTGTTGATGCGGCGGCAGTATTTGTCCCACGCGGTGTCGCCTTCGGGTTGGAGGACGATGCCCTGCCAATCCCAATTGTCGAGATCGGTGGAGGTGGCGAGGGCGGTGGCGCTTTTGCATTCGCCGGTGTTGAAAATATCCAGCGACTCGTGCGAGCTATCGCTGGTGTTGGCGGTGTTGATGGCGACGCTAAGGAATAAATGATAGGTGCCGTTCACATCGATCAACCACGGATCTTTCACGCCTTCCAGGTCAAAGTCTGTGGCGGTGAAAAGGCGTTGGGTATTTGCAGGATCGAGGGATTCCACGGAATCAGCTTTGTTGATCGTAGTGCACCAACGGCCATCCTCAGGAGCAACATAGCTGGTGAAATAACGCCACCGGCCGTCGAGGCCGCGCTTGAGGGTGCTCTTTTCAATGGAGGCAGAATTGTAAGCGCTCTTTTGCACGGCCCACACATCCTCAAATTTTTTGAAGTCAGTGGTCTTGGCAATGCGCGATTCGCCGCCACGATCGGGCTGCACACCACGTGGGCGGCGGATGCGGTAGCACACATAGGCGGCTTGATCGGTTTCGTCCCAAGTCCAGCCGGGGGCGCCGGACCAATAGCCTTGTTCGTTGCCAACGGGTTCGCGGACAAGAGTGCCGCTCAAAAGCTCTTCGGTGATGGGATGAGTGCTCATTTATTTGATGGTGATGATTTGTTTCTTACGAATGGACTCCTCGGCGGCGATGGCCAACAACGATCCGTCGAGGGTATTGGCCACGGAGGTCAACGGTGATTCGCCTTTTTGGATGGCGCGAATGAATGCGGGATGCATTTCGGCAAACCCCAAATGTCCGCCCCAGCCGATGCCGCGTTTGGCTTTTACGGAAATGGCGCGTGGCTTGTCTCGGCCTTTTTTCCAGTGCAAGATTTTCAGGTTGTCGAGGTCGGTTTGGAGTACGCCGGCGTCGCCCACAATGCCCATCTCAAGCGTTTCCTTGGGCGGCTCGTGCGCGAAGAGGCTGAGGTGGAGCGTGCCTTTTGCGCCGTTGTCGTATTCCCAACTAACAGTCGCGTGGTCGTGCGCCTGATTGGGGCCGGTGATGACTCGGTTGACGGCGTTACTGCCAAAGGCGCTGACGAGTTTGGGGCGTGCGCCGAGCCACCAATTCATCAAATCAAAATGATGGCAATTTTTATCTACGAGACAACCGCCGCTTTTGCGCCGGTCTTGAATCCAATCGCGGCTTTTGGGTTGAAATGGCCCGCGGAATTCTTTGCACCAAGTCATATGTGGCGTGCCCACTGCACCGGCGTCGATCAGTGTTTTTATCTTTGCAAAATAGGGAGAGTAGCGCAGCTCGTGGCCAATCATCAGTACCCGATCACTGCGTTTGGTGGCACGAAGGAGCTTGCGGCATTCGGAAGGCGTGATGCCAACGGGTTTCTCCAGGAAAATATGTTTACCCGCCTTGAGCGCCGCCAACGCAAGCGGCACGTG